>CAYLVN010000144.1:0-3791 GCA_964387115.1 uncultured Fibrobacter sp. | reverse complement strand
GCCTCATCAAACTGCAATTTTCAGGAAATGATGTAAACGGTGCACATTTGTTGGAACAATTGTATTTTTAAATATTCAGGCCGTTGGTTTTTGTGGCATCAGGTAAGTTATTTTCAGGTCACTCAATCTACGAATCGCAGCGAGCGGATTCTCGCCCGGTTTCGTTTGAAAACTGAATACTTGGAGATACCCTGATAGAGACTGTTTTAACATTGAATTCATTTTTGATGCAGGGGTACAGATGGATCAGCTGACAGAGGCAGTAAAGGATTTCAGTGATGAATATCTTCTGGAGCAGTTTACAAAGCACAGTGAGGAGTATACTCCGGAAGCTTTGAAACTGCTGGGTGAGGAGATAGAGCGGCGTAAAATAAGCGCTGTTTCAGAGAAGCCCCAAGCCGGTTCCGGACAGAAGGTAAGGACAGGAACTGTAGAGATGGACAGTGAAGATTTTATTAAGCTGGACCATTATTTTACCCATACTGATGTTCTTCTGGCAGTGGCGATGTTGCGGGATAATAATGTTTTGTTCTTTATCGGCAATGAGGCATCCGGAGACACAATTCCTCTTCAGAGCGAGGCTTCAAAGCGTTTCACAATCCATGTCCATAAGAGTAACCTGGAAGAGGCGCACAGGCTTCTTGATGAACACTTTGACAAAGCAGATGGTTTATACCAGCTCAGATGTTCTGGTGCCAGGGACAGGCTGAAGGTATTCAGTTTCTCAGATATCAGGATAACAGAGGTGCAGGCGAAAGAGAAGATCGAGGTGGTCCTTTCGGAAGATGAAAAGAGTGTGATAATAAAATATGGGAACAGACTGTTATCTGAGGCTGACCAGATAGAAGAGCAGCAGGAGAGGGTCCTTTTTTATTACGACTGCATAGAGCAGGTGATTGAGAGTCTTGAGAGCGGCAAGGTGTTAATGATGTACAGATCAGACCTGCTGACTATTCTTGAGATACTGCAGGTTTACTGTGGAGAACCTGATTTTCCGTCGGATATGGATGAGACAATCTCCTCGCTTCTGGGATTTTTTACAGAGGTATAATCGTTTTTCGCATGGAAAGACTTGACGTTAATACGGAGCAGGATTCATATTTATAGACCGTTTAGCGGAAAAAGTACCTTTTTGAAAGGAATCGTTCGGATGGCGAGTGTTAAAAAGAAAAGAAAAGCCAAGATAAACAGGCACAAGCGGAAAAAAGCCCGTCGCCTGAACAGGCACAAGAAGAGAAACAGGTAAAACTCCGTTTTTCCGGGTTTCAATGATCTGATCAGGTTATTAGTTTTGAGGATATCCGGGGGTGGTATTTCCACCCCTTTTTTTATTCTGCCTCTGAAAGCCTCATTTTACATTTCCCGGAAAGGTTGTTACAGGACTCTATTCTGGAGAGGGCCATGGTCACATTAGCAGGTATAGTGAACGGCATTACATTTCAGAATGAGGACACCGGTTTTACCGTTGTACAGCTTCAGACCGATCTATCTTCGATGCCCTGCACATGTGTAGGGATCATGCCTACTGTTGCGCCTGGAGAATCTATACAGGTGCAGGGTGAGTGGGAATCCAACAAAAAATTTGGAAAGCAGCTAAGAGTAAAGAGCTACCAGCTGGTTCGTCCTGCGACCATCGAGGCAATCATGGCGCTTCTGGGATCGGGGCTTTTTACAAACATAGGTCCTGTGCGCTCAAAAGCCATTATTGACATGTATGGTCTCGAGACGCTGGAGATTCTCGACAATGAGCCGGTAAGGCTCATGGAAGTGCCGGGGATAGGGGAGAAGACTTTCTTAAAAATAAAAGAGTCATGGGAACGCCAGAAGCATCTCCGGAGTCTTATGCTCCTTCTCAGGGAGTATGATGTATCTGTAAATATGGTGATGAAAATTTACAAAACATACGGGGAGCATGCCGGCAGGAAAATAAGTGAAAATCCCTACTGCCTGGTTGAGGATATCTGGGGTGTGGGGTTCATAAAGGCTGACCGGATTGCCCAGAAGATGGGTTTTGCTCACGATTCATATAAAAGGATCAGGGCGGGGCTGGTGTTTGTGATGCAAGAGGCTTCATCAGAGGGTCACACCTTTCTTCCCGGGACTGAACTTGTCCAGAAAGCAGCACAGATTCTTGAAGTAGCCTCTGAGCAGGTTACCTTTTCCCTTGATCATGCGGTCGAAATAAAGCTTCTTATTCGTGAAGATGACTGCATTTATCTTCCTGTATATTATCACGCTGAAACGTATATAGCGCAAGCAGTTAAAAACAGACTCCTTTCCGGAAATAAGCCCCGCTTTACTGAAGATTATGCCGGGAGATGGATAGCACAATTCATCAGCAGAAACGCCTGGCAGGGCGACACGCTTCAGATTGAAGGTATAAAAAAGGCAATTGTCAATTCTTTTTTTGTTCTTACCGGAGGTCCCGGTACAGGCAAGACCACTGTTCTTCAGGTGATTGTTTCATTTTTTCTCGAGCACAACTGTTCGGTAATACTTGCGGCTCCCACAGGCAGGGCAGCACAGAAAATGGGAAGTGTGGCGGGGATAAAGGCCCGGACTATTCACAGGCTTCTTGAGTTCAGGCCCGGGGCAGGCACTTACAGTTTCGGGCGCAATGAAGAGAATCCGCTTGATGCAGATGTTGTAATTCTGGATGAGGTGTCGATGATCGATGTATTGCTGATGCGTCAATTTCTTCTGGCACTCAAACCACAGACCGGTCTCATTCTTGTGGGTGATAACAACCAGCTTCCTTCTGTTGGCGCCGGGAATCTGCTGGGAGATCTGCTGAAGAGCAGTTCTGTTCCCAAAGTCGGTCTTAAAACCGTTTTCAGGCAGGCGGCAGAGAGTCGGATAATCACTTCGGCGCACGAAATTATCACCGGCAAGGTTCCATCATTTGCAAATACCAGACAGGATAATTGCTTTTTCATAACACAGAATGACCCTGAGAGCTGCCTTGAGACTATTGTGGATCTTGTCGCAAGACGTCTTCCCGGGAAGTATGGATTCAATCCGCTTTCAGATATTCAGGTTCTGTCTCCGATGCACAAGGGAATACTTGGCACAGAGAGCCTTAACGCGGCTCTTCAGAAACAGCTTAACAAAAGCAGTAAGAGGATAATACGGGGCCAGTATAATTTCTGTGTCGGTGACAAGGTGATGCAGATTAGAAACAACTATGAAATGGGTGTTTTTAACGGGGACATAGGTAGAATTGTAAATATTACCGAAGATTCTGAACTGCAGGTTGATATCGATGGAAATATCCTGAACTACGGAAGTAAAGAGCTCGATGAGTTGATACTGGCTTACTGCATAAGTATCCATAAAAGTCAGGGATGTGAGTTCAGGGCGGTTGTTATTCCTCTGTCAACGCAGCATTTTGTGATGCTTCAGAGAAACCTGGTTTACACCGCGCTCACCAGAGCAAAGCAGATCTGTGTATTTGTGGGAACGGCGAAAGCTTTGTCGATAGCTGTGAATAACAACGGGGCATTGATGAGAAATTCAAGTATAAAGAAGAGACTAGCAGGCAGCTGACAGAAGTTACAAGTAAGAGTAGGAGTGAAGAGTAAAGATGTTTTTGGAAGAGGGTGCCCCCGATAACTGAAATAATTAAAAGAAAAGACTTTTTGGAAGAGGGCGTCCCTCTTGCGCTCCAGCCTGTCGAAGACGCCAGTCTTGCGCTATCACCCCGTGTTGTCCACCAGTTATTGAGGCAGGTAAATTCATCACATTTGCAAACGCCTTTGCGGCCGCACTGGCGAACTGGTGGTAGATTAAAA
>CAYLVN010000143.1:3597-7999 GCA_964387115.1 uncultured Fibrobacter sp. | reverse complement strand
GACTTCTGGTCGAGCCATGAGCTGTAGTTGCCTTTCCAGGGAATCCCGTGACCACGGTCTATCTCAAGGATCCATCCTACCACATTGTCAAGGAAATACCTGTCGTGGGTAACAAGGATGACCGATCCTTTGTACTCACGCAGATGCCTCTCAAGCCAGGCCACCGACTGGGCGTCCAGATGGTTTGTGGGCTCATCGAGCAGAAGAAGGTCGGGTTTTTCAAGCAGAAGTTTACAGAGCGCCACCCGGCGTTTTTCCCCTCCTGAGAGTGAATCGACCTTTGCGTCTCCAGGCGGAAGCCTCAGGGCATCCATGGCGATCTCAAGCTGACGGTCAAGTTCCCAGGCATCGATGGCATCAATTTTGTCCTGAAGCTTTGCCTGACGGTCCATCAGCTTATCCATCGCCTCATCGGACATCTCCTCGCCGAATTTTGCCGATATCTCATCAAATTCAATCAGAAGATCCCTTGTAGATTTTACAGCCAGCTCAACATTCCCCTTTACATCCAGTTTGGGGTCAAGGAGCGGTTCCTGAGGAAGATATCCGACAGTTCTCCCCTGCTCTAACCAGGCCTCACCCTGAAATTCGGTATCCAATCCAGCCATAATTCTTAAAATCGTACTCTTACCGGACCCGTTATTACCGATAATCCCGATTTTCGCTCCATAGTAAAATGAAAGGCAAATATCCTTCAGAACCTCTTTTTTTGGAGGATATACCTTTGTGAGACGGTTCATGTAGTAGATAAATTTCTCAGCCATGCTGCTCCCGGATTTTATTTAAAGTGGAAATCTGCTGAATAATACTCTCAAGCGGCACGTTTATTACCTTGATATGACCGCAAGTAGCCTAATTTAATATTTTCCAAGGGATTATTTGGATATTTTCGATGCCAGTGGCGGGTAAGAGAACACAATAGCTATGCCTTTATTGATTACTTTACTTCCTTTGCGGTCCATTTGTCGCTGTCGGCAGACCATTTAAGCAGGTAATGACGTGCATCGTCTGTAAAGACTTTAAAATATGTAAAACCCGTACTGTACCAGCGATCCTCGATCTCAAGCACCTCAAGGCGCTCTTCAGCAATCCAGAACCGCACCGGGTACTCATCGGCCTTATATCCACTATATGTTTCGACTCTTATCTGGTATTCAAGAATCATAGAGTAGATAATTCCTGTTTACATTAGTTATTTACCACTCTCATATTTTCCATGTTCTTCACAGCACCCCTCCCCACAATACCCATCTTCCCGGTATTTAACTCTCTGCGTTTCACTGAAAGGTTTAAAACTGACAACATCACCCGATAATCCACAGAAACGAACCTCTCCGGTAAAAGTATCTAAGATGTAGATTATTTTATCGGTTCCGGCAATTTGATACCTTCCCACTGCTCCCCCATTGTAGGAAACCGCACTGAGCAGAAAGATTACAGCAGAACCCGCCAGCACCGCCGGAATAAACCACCTTTTCTTCATTCTTCTCTCCGTAAAGATCATAATCCCGGTTAAAATTGCTTTCCGACAAAACCGCAATCATAACAATCAGCATGCAATTCAATTGCCATGTTTTCAGGATCGCAAAAGAGATCTTTTGGAGTGGTTCAAAGAGGCTCAATGCAAGCACTGGGCGGGACTTGATTAGAACAACAAAAAAGCATCTATCATTTGGAGTTTACGCCTCTGCACAAGCGGCAGCGGCTTTCAGAACACCACTGGCAGAAAGAGCAGTCCGTGCAGTCATATTTGCTGCTGCGTTGAGGTTTCTGTGCATTATCATGACTTGCACACTGCCCGCATTCATGATTCAGACACTCATTATTCTGATCAGGTTTCATACTCAAAATGGTGTCTTTCTCCACATCCCTCTACCGGTTGAGTTACTACAGTATTCAGGTTCAGATGCAGGGCTTAAAGATGAACCGATTCAGAGGAATTCCGAATCGGTTCACCCGGCTCACATAGGCCGTCTCCTGCAGCGACTCTTACTTTGTACCCCAGAATCCATGAAGGTTGCAGTATTCACGTGCATACAGCTCTACGGTCTCATCCTCAACCATAAAAACCGCTTCCGCACTTGAATCACCCTCTTTGAAATCGTGCCGCAATACCTTCTCACCAGCGATCAGCTCCACAAAGAGAATATAGTGCTCTTTTGTCATGGGATGAGGTACTTCACCAACTTTTACTTTCACCACTTTACCGCTACGCTCAATAACCGGTACATGCTTCTCTTTTGCACCGTCAGTTGTATTCAGAACCAGTTCCTTCATCTCTTTTCCACAGCAGAAAAGAGTCTCGTTTCCGTTCCAGAGTGATTCCACAACAGCACCGCATCCACTGCACTTATAAACGCTTCTTTTAACAACCATTTAAGGATCCTCCTTATTTAAATGAAAGTTTTGTTTATCTTATCTAATCCGGTAACAACCAAATATACTTAAAACCCTGGCAGTAAGAGTCACAAGTCACAAATTGCAAATTGCAGGTTGCAGGTCATAAGTTGCAGGTTACAATTGCAGGTTACAGGTTGGGAGTCGCAAGTAAAAGAGTGTCACAATCCACCCTGTGCTTTAACCACCTGGGCTTCCTGAGAGTCCGGGCATTGTTCAACAAGTTTTTTCCAGACCATCGTTTTTGATTTGTCTTTTCCCTGCTTATCATACACTAACCCCAGTTTGTAAAGCGATACGCACATTTTGCTTCCCTGGGGATATTTTTTGAAGTAATTGAGATATTCTTTTTCGGCTTCCGCATACTCTTTTTTTGCGTACCTGCACTCTGCCATCCAGTATTCTGATTCCTGGGCCAGAGGGGATTCCGGGAACTGAGTTGCCAGATCACTAAAGCCGCTGAATGAGATATCATATCGTCCGGCATTAAAATCACCCATGGCAATCTGGAAGAGCTTTTCAATCTCAGCGGTTCTTGAATTTGCCGCGATTGAATCGGCAACAAGCTTCGCATCGAGCTTTTTATTGAACTCTGCCGTCTTCTCGTCAATTTTAGAGAGCCGGTACTGGTTCTCAGTAAGATTGCCCTCCAGATTTGAGACTTTTCTGTCAAGTTCATTAAACCTTACTTGCTGGTCAGCCCTGATAAGCCTCAATATTTCGCTCTGGGTCTTCTGCTCTTCGATGAGTTTTTTCTGGGTTATGGTGATTTCTGTGTTGAGTGAATCAACTCTGGCCTGAACGGCTTTTAACTCTTTTGTTCGCAACATCGTTATATTTGTGCAGTCCATTAAAGAAACCAATGCACACACAGCAAAGATCGATAAAGCCACATTTCTTTTCATTAGTTAACCTTTCAGGTTCTCGATGTTTACCTTGCCAGCACTCTGAATTCTGATCTTCTGTTCTGGTAATGACACTGTTCATCCGAACATCCGGCAATCGCAGGCTGCTCTTTACCCAGAGAGGTAAATTCCATTCTAAATGATGGAATACCGAAATTTTCAAGATAATCCTTCACTGCCTTTGCCCGCCTTTCACCAAGGCCCATATTGTAATCAGATGATCCGCGTTCATCACAATGTCCCTGAATAAGCACCCTGATCCCTGGATTATCCTTAAGGAAATAAGCGGCACTTGCCAGCGACCCGGTAGCGTCACCAGTCAAATTGAAGCTGTTATAATCAAAATAGATCGTTTTTAAAGCTTCTTTAGCCCTTAAAGCCAGATCTTCAGCAAGCTGAGCCTCCCTGAACACCGCTTCATCTGATGTATCGACATTGAAGGCTTTAAAGTTGCTGAAAGCACTGTCTACCGCAGGCTTTTCTGCTGGCACAGTCTGAAGAGTTGATTTTTGTTTTCTGCACCCCCCAGCCAGGGCCGCCAGACAGATAAAACCAACAACAAATGTGTAAAATTTTCCTTTCATGATCATCTCCCCCGTTGAAGAATTAAAAATCGGACCAGTCGGGCATTCTGATATCCCCGCTTGTTGTCACCCTGCGGATCCTGCTTCCATCGGGCTTGCAGATGTAAAAGTCACTTCTGCCCCCTGTTGTATTTACAAAACCTATAAGGGATCCGTCAGGAGACCATGTCGGGTACTCATTATTTCCGGGAATATTTGTGGCTCTTGTCAAATTAGTACCGTCAGGAGCGATAGTGTAGATATCAAATCTTCCGCTTTCCCCCATCAGCATGAAAGCGATTTTATCCCCTTTTGGCGACCAGGCCGGCGAATCGGCGTATTTGCCCTCAAAAGTCAACCTGGTCTGATTGGCGCCTTCTGCATCCATGATATAGATATGAGGATTACCGGAGCGGTCTGAAGTAAAAGCGATCTGATAGCCATTAGGAGACCAGGTGGGAGAGGTATCAACCCCGTAATGAGCAGTAAGCTGTTTTACCCCGGTTCCATCCGGATTGCAGGTGTAGATATCGAGAT
>CAYLVN010000143.1:0-3587 GCA_964387115.1 uncultured Fibrobacter sp. | reverse complement strand
ATTTCCATTTTTAGACGATGCGTAGGCTACCGTCCCGTCAACTGGTGAGACATCGGGAGAGGCTTCTACGGCGCGGCTGTAAATGAATATCTTCGATGATCCGTCAAGGATAGATCCTTTGTAAAGATCAGGTTTTCCCCGCAGGTAGGAGGTCCATATAATCGTATTTTGATCGGCAAAGGTGGGGAAAATATTCACCACATCGTTATTTGTAAGATTTCCCCTGCTGTAACCATCAAAATCCATAATCGCGATATTCTTACTGGTTCCGGAAGATTTAACATAAAGGATGTTGGACTCAAATATCCCCTTATCCCCGAAAAGCATCGCCACTACCTCATTTGAATACCTGTGAGCCATTCCCCTCAGGACATTTTTTTCTCCCTTGTATTTTTTCCCGATAATAAGCTCCCGTGAGGCCACATCACGCAGGTAGCAGTCGATCTGCACATTATTCCCTTCAACCAGGTACTCTCCATCGATATAAAGTCCCACATTTGCGTCAGCAAACGCTGCACTGTCGAATTCACTTCTTCTTACGACCTGGAATCTTCCACAAAAATCAAGATCATCGGCGATAACCTGCCAGGGCTGATCTTCTGCAAGAGCCTCACCTGCAGTCAATTTAAAATCAAGAACTCCCACAGGGATGCTGTCAAACCTGCTTGCGTAAACTTCCAGATCGAATTTTTCAGCATACGATACACCGGTAAAAATGGCTGCCAGCAAAATAATAATGAAACGTCTTTTCATTTCTCTACTTTCTGGTTGGAATAAGAGTCAAATTTAATTCCAGCCTGTCTCCTGCAAAACCGGGAGGAAGCTTTCCAAAGGGTGCTGCAAGCTTTACCGCCCTGACCCCCAGATTGTCAAGTGAACTGTTCCCTGATGAGCCGGACACAGACGGGTCACTTATGGTGCCATCAGCGAATATAATAAAAGATACTATAACCTTGACCTGTCTGTTCTCCGTCGACGGGTTCCAGTACCGCTCAATCTTCTGAGATACATTCTGGAGGTACCAGTGATACTTAAAATTCCCTACAGCAGAAACCTGCGCAGGAACTGGCATTTCATCCAGTATAGACGCCAGTTCATCGAGATTCTCCTCAATCGGACGGGCCGCTTCTTCCTGTTTTGCCGGTGTCTTTTTCTTCTTGACAACAGGCTTCGGTGATGGAACCGGACTGGGCTGAGGTACTGATTCCTGGCGAGGCATGCGCTGCTTTGGAGCCTCGGTATTAACAGGTACTTTGCGCACTGGTGTCGCAGGAAGAGGCAGCGGAGCACTTACCAGCTGAAATGTCTTCGGTCGCTGAAACTTTGACGGGTTCCATACCACTCTGGTGAGAACAGGAATGCCAACCAGAACAACACCATGGAAAATGACCGAAAGCACCAGCACTTTGGTAAATGATACCTCTTTACTGGTTATTTCTTCCATCTGCATACCAGCCATGGATGCCATCAATAACCGCCTGTTTTATCCAGAGGCGCGGTAAGAAAACCCAGTTTTACAACCCCGGCATTCTGTATTTCAGAGATGACCCGTATTACAAGGCCATAAGGCACTTTCCGGTCGGCGTTTACAAACACCGGTACATCGGAACGACCCGCGAATATTTCCCTGAAAGTCCTTCTGAACTCCACAAGTGAGACTTTCTCCTGATCGACAAATATTTCATTTCTGTTGTTTATGGAAACCTGGATAGTCTGATTGGATTCCACGTTTTCCGACTGGGTTTTTGGCAGATCGACCTGCACTCCCTGGGTCATCATGGGTGCGGTTATCATGAATATGATAAGCAGCGCAAACACCACATCAATCAGATTTGTCAGATTCAGGTCACTTACGGCCTTACGCCTGTGTCTTCTTCTTCTTTTGCTTGACATGAGCTACTCACATCTGCCGGTTCAATTGTGTGTTGGGCTTCCCCTGCTGCTCTGTAAAAAGCATGCTGAAAATTTCCCTCTTCAGCCGCACAGTCAGGAGCTCCTTGAACTCATCCATTTCATTTTCAATCTTTTCAATTCTGTGGTTGAAATAATTGTAGAAAAAAAGTGCCGGAATAGCCACCATGAGTCCGACAATAGTCGTTATCAGCGCTTCTGCGATACCCGGAGCGACAACTGGGAGACTGGCTGATCCCTGATTTCCGATTTCGTAAAAGGAGTTCATGATTCCCCACACTGTTCCAAGCAGGCCCAGAAAAGGAGCAATAGCACTTGTCATCGCAAGCATCAGAACTCCCTTGTCAAGAGGCGCGATCAGCGACATCAGGATGCTTTCCAGATGATCCGCAGCCATGGTGAACTGATTCTGCAGGAAAAATGACCAGTCTTTTACACCTGTATGAGAACGGGCATCCTCCAGGATTCTCTTCATCTCCAGACTGCCTCTTCTTGCCATCTGGCCCAGAGGCGATTCGGCAAGCTTACTCTCCAGCTTCTCTACATCGGCGAGCTTGCCCAGCGAAGCCCATTTGTGTCGAAATGCCTTGTTTCCGCCATTTACCTTGCTCAGCACATAAAAACGACCGAAAATGATCGCCCATGTGATAAAAGATAAAAGGACCAGCAGAAAGATGATTAACCGGCCCATCCATCCTGAGCGAATAATCATATCTATTACAGGAGTTGCGTTCATGCAGAGATTTCCTTTCCGGTATCAATTTACGGGCATGCCCGTTTTATATCATTATAAATATGGAAATTACTTCCTGAAGAGAAACCAAGTCAAAGACGATTGTGCGCTTTTTGCAGAATCTTGCTTTAAAAGAAATAAGAACTCCACAGAGCGGGTATATAATTAAAAAAGACCAGTTTACCTTCGTATATCTTCAGGAAGATCCGGGGCAGATGCGGCCTTGACAGCAAGAGTGTCGCATCTTTCATTTTCCGGGTGTCCCTGGTGCCCCCTGACCCATTCAAAATGAACCTTGTGTCTGGAAATCAATGTAAGAAGCCTGTCCCAGAGATCGGGATTAAGGGCTTTTTCACCCTTTCCCCTCATCCATCCTCTTGATTTCCATTTTGCGGCCCACCCTTTTTCCACCGCATTTACAAGATACTGTGAATCTGTGATAATCGTAACCTCGCAGGACTCCTTCAGTGCCTCAAGACCCATTATGGCCCCCATCAGCTCCATCCGGTTATTGGTGGTATTTCTGAACCCCCCGTTGAGTTCTTTTTCGGTGCCGTTGTACCTCAGGATCACCCCGTAACCGCCCGGACCGGGATTCCCCGAGCATGCGCCATCTGTATATATGGTCACGCTTTTCATATCAGTACCTGATTGCCAGAGAGGCCATAAGCCGGTGATTGTCGTAATCCTGTTTAAGAATGTTTCTGGTGACAATTCCCCACGTTGAATAGCCGTAGGAGAGATCAAAGGAAACCGAGCTTCCTGAGAAACCAAGTCCAGCGGTGATCTGTTGTTTGTTTCGGTTAACCTTTATGCCTCCATCTGACCAGTCAATTTCGGACCATTCTTCTCCATCCTCCATTAAATATTGAAAAGCATAGGTATGCAGATCAACCTCATCTATGGAGTAGCCGACCCTTACAAGGATCGGAAGAACAACAAC
>CAYLVN010000142.1:6326-8009 GCA_964387115.1 uncultured Fibrobacter sp. | reverse complement strand
CCACCCCTCGAGGATGGTCACCGTCGTGGTGGCGAGGCGGCCGTGCTGCAGCTCAGAACATCATCCCGTCAACAACCGGTGCCGCAAAAGCAGTTGGTGAAGTTCTTCCTGCAACTAAAGGCAAGCTGACTGGTATGGCTTTCCGCGTTCCTACACCGGATGTCTCTGTTGTGGACCTCACTTTCCGCACAACAAAAGACACTTCAATCGAAGAGATCGATGCAAAGCTCAAAGAAGCCTCAAAAACATATCTCAAGAACATTCTAGGCTATACAGATGAAGAACTGGTGTCAACCGATTTTATCCATGACAACCGTTCATCAATCTACGACTCTCTTGCCACTCTCCAGAACAACCTCAAAGGTGAAAAACGTTTCTTCAAGGTTGTTTCCTGGTACGATAACGAGTGGGGTTATTCAAACAGAGTTGTTGACCTCGTTCGTTTTATGGCTTCAAAGTAAGTTATACCGGATTACCGGTAATAATTTGAAGAGGGACAGAGTGATCTGTTCCTCTTTTTTTTATATGCACCCGGAAGGACGCTTCAGGGTACATCGTTTTTAAATGTCAGGTAAGTGATTCATCCGGTGTTAATGATGCCCGCAACCCGTCCGGAAGATGCCTACCTTAGAAGCTGGAAATCCGGTTTAAAAAGCAGTATGCCCCTGGCAAGCAGGGCGAGGATCACACTCTCACCTCAGAAGGTCATTTGCGGCTGTACTCTTTGTATCTTGCCGATTCCTGCCATCCGTAGTTTGCAATCTTCACCTCATCGATCAACCCTGCATAGTAGTCGCTTTCTGACTTACCTTTACCGATATGCAAAGGGGAGGTATTGGAGATATTTCCGGAGTAATCGTAGGTTTGTACCCTGTAGTTGTCCAGGTACAGAGAAACAACCGAGTTTATTCTGCAGAGGATAACATTATGCCACGTACTGTCAAAAATAAAGATAGATGTGTCTGTATCTTTTATCGTTTTATTTTCCAATAGTCCAACGATACGGTTGCGGTAAAGAGAAACACAGAAGCCCTGACCCTCTTCTCCTTTTCTTATGATATCCATGTGTCCGCTTCCGGTGATTTTTTCCGGCTTTATCCAGAAAGATACAGTGAAATCACCGGTACCGAAGTTCAGGGTTGTGTCATCCCTTACAAAAACGTAGCTTGAGGTCCCGTTAAATTTCAGGGTACTGCTACTGTCAAGCCCTCCGGTAGAATCCCATAAACAGCTTTGAATAGAACCATCACTGCGGTCTGAAACTCTGTTGTCAACTGTTGCCCCCTGACCCTCATTGAAATCCCAGTATGCGACAATTGAATTGGGAATTGGATCTAAAGGATTTTCTTTGTCATATCCCGTTATGAGGTCCGGGTTATAGGGATCAAACGGGCCAAAGCATGAGCAAAGTATCAAAATCAGAGGAAAACAGAAAACAGGCAGTCTGGAAATCATATTGCTCCCGAAATCAGGGTCATTGCTATTCACTCAATAGTAAAATAATGGGTGAATAGGGTTGATTGCATATATTTATTCTACAAAGACTTTTTTGGAATTTTCCGGCGGGCTGGACGTATTTTAATAAATTCCTTTTTCAGCCTGCAGCGGTAAAGCCCGCTGTTTCTGTTTTGATTCGCGGAGAAATAGTGCAGAGAATCCGGAAACTATTCTTTACTCTCGCTA
>CAYLVN010000142.1:0-6316 GCA_964387115.1 uncultured Fibrobacter sp. | reverse complement strand
TGTAATTTTCCTTCTGGTAGGAAAGCTCGGGTGGGAAGACATCATTGCTACAACTATGCAGGCCAAACCAGTATGGCTGGTGAGTGGACTGCTTGTATTTCTGGCAAGCGGTTTCCTGGGTGTTGTGCAATGGAGAATACTGTTGAAGAACAGGGGTATACCTCTGCCGTTCGGGAGATCTTTCCGGCTTTATTTTGTAGGGATGTTTTTCAATAACTTTATGACCGGCGGGATTATCGGTGATGCGGTAAAGGTGGTCTCTATCAAGTCGCGCGACGGAAAGGGAATGGCCGGGCTTGCAGCCACCTTTCTTGACAGGTTTGCTGGTCTTTGGGCAATGAGCGGGTTTGCAATAATCGGAAGTATCATACTGCTTGCACGGGGTTCGCTGTCCAACGGAAAGGTCGGAACCGCGGTTATCTCTCTTGCTGCTACGTTTCTGCTTTTCGCCGGAATTATGGCATTTCTTGTCAGTAAGCCTCTTCAAAACTTCTTTTTTAAAATCTCAGGTTCCATTAAAATTTTTGACAGGTTTAAAGTGAATCAGATAATTTCCGAGATGCTGATAGAAGCGCATGATGTGCATGTGATAGGTAAAGTCGCCCTGCTCTCGGCTCTCATACAGCTCTTAAGGATAGGGGTTCATGCTCTGGTTGCAGGATCCCTGGGCCTGCTCTCGGTTTCCAATTTTCAATATTTTTTCATTTTCGTGCCAATTGTGGCGATGCTTATGACAATCCCTCTTCCTTTTGGAATCAGGGAAGCAGCTGGCGGGGCGCTGTTTACACTCGCCGGTTTCCCAATGGATGCCGCCTTTGTGATGGGCTTTCTGGCTACACTGGTAGGACTGGCCGCCAGTATGGTTGGCGGACTGTTCTTTATCACAGACAAAATTGTAGTTCGGGGAAATAGAAATGAAGAAAATCTCGATTGTAGTACCGCTGTGTAATGAAAAAGAAAGTCTGCCGCTGTTGTTAAAATCCATCACAGAAGTGATGGATTCGGTTGGCAAAGATTATGAGGTGATCTTTGTTGATGACGGAAGTACTGATGATTCTTTTGATGTTCTTCAGCAGATCCGCTCTCAGTACAGCGCAAGTATCCGCCTGTACCGCTTCAGCCACAACTGTGGAAAATCTGCCGCTCTAAGTCTGGGTATCAAAGAAGCATCGGGTGATGTCATCATAACAATGGATGCAGATCTGCAGGATGATCCGGTTGCTATTCCGGAAATGCTTCAGAAAATTGATGAAGGCTGGGATGTGGTCACAGGGTGGAAAAAGAAACGCTATGATCCACTCATTTTCACTTTACCATCAAAAATCTGGAATTTTGCAACATCTGTGCTCTCCGGAGTAAAACTCCACGATTTTAACTGCGGGTTCAAAGCCTATAGGGCTGAAGCGGCCAAATCGCTTGATATCTATGGAGATCGCCACAGATATCTGCCGGCACTTGCATTCTGGGATGGCTTCAAGGTCACAGAAATCCCGGTTCCCCATCACGCCAGACAGTACGGAAAATCAAAATACGGGATCGGTAAATTTTTTAATGGTCTGATGGATATGCTGACTCTGCTCTTTTTGAGAAAATACCTGAAAAGCCCGCTTCATTTCTTCGGATTGATCGGTTTTGCACTCATAATGGTGGGAGGCGGGGTACTTGGATATTTCGGGATAGAGTGGATTATCACTGGAAGCATGAGGGTCAGGCCGCTTATGGTACTCTCACTGGGGACAGTAATCGTGGGGATTCAGTTCCTCTCTTTCGGTTTTCTTGCAGAGATGCTCATTCATATGGCTCCCAAGAAACTCTACAGCATACGTGAAAAAGTCGAATAATGAAAATCCTGTGCATCTGCCCTATAGGCATCGGAAATTATCTGCTTTTTTACCCTGCTTGCAGGCTGATCAGCTCGTTGAGACCTGAAATCGAGCTGCATATGCTCGCTCTCCGGTATCCTATCTACGATATCGGGAAAGACGATCACCTGTGGAAAAGAATTCATGTGATCGATCCCACAAAAGTCTCAAAGGCAGAAACCGTATTCTCTCTGCTCAATGAAATCAGGTCTGAGCACTACGATGCCAGTTTAAGCTTTTTTCCCTCAAACAAATGGCAGTACAACCTCCTCCCTTACCTGTGCGGAATAAAGGAACGGTTTGCTTTCCGATATCCCCTGAAACGTATTCCCAGTCTCTCCTTTCTCAGTAACAGAAAAATCCCGATCGATTGTTCTCTGCATGATTTGCACCAGAATGTGCATCTTTCGGAGTTCTTTCTTGAAAAGGATCTTCATGATCAGAAGCTTATCTTTCCCGATCTTTTCTCGAATGCCGAGGAAAAAGAGGCGGAGGAAATGTTAAAAGAATCATCGCCGGTACGCATCGCGGTTCACCCGGGATCCAGTGCCGAGCATGGAATGGATATCAAGCGCTGGAGTCCGGAAAGGTTCGCTGCATTAGCCGATAAAATCTGCAGAAAACTTGGGGCTGAGGCATTGATCTTTGGTGGTCCCGATGAAAAGGCACTGAAGAATCAGGTTGCTTCCGGAATGATTGAGACACATAGAATTATCGAACCGGTAAATCTGAGATTAACGGCTGCTTTGCTGAAGAAATGCAGCATCTGCCTCTGTAATGATTCCGGGCTCATGCATATGGCAGCGTGTATGGGTGTGCCTGTTGCAGCTGTCTTCGGCCCCACTGATGAAAAACGGAATGGCCCTGTTGGAAATTGCAATCTGATCTTGCGAAAACCAACCCCGGGATTCCCTCTCTGGAGTGCCAGAAATGTCGGGGTACGCTCAGTGCCCAGGGGAATTGATCCTGAAGCCAGCCTTAAAGCGCTTACCGTCAATGACGCCTGGGCTTCCGTTGAACCATGGCTGAATACATTATTTTGCTAAACTGGCAAAAATTTACGCCGATCTTATCCGTATCTTTTATATTATAGGCCTTAAAATTAGTATTGTTTGTCTATGATTTCAGGCACGGAAATTGGAATAGTTTAACTTTGAACGCATACAATTTGGCGAAAATACTCTCAAGGGAAAAAAAATGAACGAATTTAATCTGTTAGTTTCACACCGCTTCAAAGAACAGCAGGAAGCTTTCGAGGAAATCGTCAGCCTCCTCAATAAGCTGGGGGACTCTCAGCCTCAGGTGGTAGATACAACTGTAAAAGGAATTATCGGTGTTAAAACTCAAATTGATGCCCGCACTGTAACTTCAAAGCTGCGTGAGCTGTTCAGGGAAAATAACGAAAATATCAAGTTCGCCATAAAATGGGTCCCGATCGATAACTGGTGCGATTCCAGTCTCGATGTAATGGTAGAGATGGTACAGAAAGTTAAAGACCAGATTGGCCCCGATGAAACCTGGGCGATGGATATCGAGAAGAGAAAATACCCGAATGTCAGAACGTACGACATTCTTACACGCCTTGCCGAAAACATTAAAGCAAGAGTAGATCTTAAAAAACCCCAGAAAATCCTCAGGGTCGATATTATGGGCACCGAAGCAGGAATTTCCGTTCTTAAACCCGAAGATATTTTCTCAGTTTCCAGAGGATAAATTTAAAGGGGGCGCATATTGTGTGTCCCCTTTACAATTCCGGCACTGGTAAGCATCCCGGTAATTGATAATCCCCCGCTTCAGGAATGCACTTATCAGGCGCTTTGTCTAAATTGAGAATGATTGCTGTTTATCATCTCCAGGTACTTTCCAACTGCAACTTGAGCCTGATCCATCGATTTACTCTCGATCTCCTTCTTTATCGCATCCAGAGCATTGACCCTGACCGAAAGTATCCGTATCCCTGCACCTATCAGCAGCGATGCTGTTGCAGGATCAGATGCAATTTCTCCACAGACTGAAACATCTTTATTGCTGATAAGTGCAGCATGGGCAACACTCTTTATCATCTTTAAAAGTACCGGTAATGAGGCACGGCGGAATTCCTCCAGCTTCCGGTTTTCCCTGTCTGCTGCAAATGTAAATTGAGTAAGATCATTTGTTCCGATGCTCAGAAAATCTACTTTGTCCATAAACAGGGGAAGAGACCACACAACAGATGGTATTTCAACCATTATTCCCATGCTTATCCCGGACCTGTTTATCCTCTCTTCAGAGATTATACGCTCCATGATTTCGTAAAGATAATCAAGCTCCTGAACTATGGTGACAAACGGAACCATTATCCTGACAGGACCATATTTGCTTGATTTAAGAACGCTCCTGAAATGACGGTCCAACAGATCGGGATTGGCGAAAAGATACCTTATCCCTCTTAACCCTAATTGCGGGTTTGTTTCTGATGGAACATTGATGAATGGAAGGGATTTGTCTGCACCCAGGTCCAGAAGGCGTATCGTTACGGGGCGGCCTGCGGCACTCTTATGTATCTCTCTGTAGAAATTCAGTTCCTCCTGCGGATCAGGGTATTTTGAACGACCGAGATAGAAGAATTCAGAACGGACCAACCCGATTCCTTCTGCACCATTCTCGATTGCGCTCTCAATCTCCTGAGGTGTATTGGCATTTGCCTCAAGTCTGATCCTGATCCCGTCACGGGTCAGGTAATGATGATATTTTCTGACTCGATTTTTCCTGGGTGTTCCATTTTTCTTTAATTTGTAGGAGGCTGTTTCCGTGAGAGAAGGGTTGATGATGACTTTCCCAGAGAAACCATCTATTATAATCGTGTTGTCGGAATGTACTATGGATGTGACGCCTGGGACATTGATAATGGTTGGAATGCTGAATGATTGTGCTATTATGGCAACGTGAGAAACTGCGCTTGCTTCCTCAATTATCAAACCGGTAATATTTCTGAATTCAAGAAGCGCAATGTCAGAGGGTAGAAGATGCTCTGCCACCAGAATTGGGTTGACCCTGGCACGTAGAAGGGGAGCAACGCGTACATGCTCAATTTCCAGCAGATTTCGCAGCAGCCTGTAATAAACATCCTGAATGTCAACTAAACGAGTCCTTACCGTTTCGTTTTCTATGATCCTGAAACTCTGCTCGATGTCACTTATCTTAACCGATAATATATGCTCGACATTCAGTTTTTCGGTCTTTACGGCATCCCTGATACTCTGAAGAAATGTCTCATCCTGTAGAAGCTGAATATGGGCGGCGAAGATATCTGCTATATCTTTTTTACCGGTGTCGGTCCCCGCTTTCTGGAGCGAGGAGAGCTGCTCTTTGCTCTTGGCGATAGATCGCTGAAGCCTGGAGAGCTCAAGGTTTATGTCTTTTATGGGAAAAGAGTTGTTTTTCAGGGACTCCAAGTCGATCTGTTTGAAACGGTAGGCTCTTCCAATTGCAATCCCAGGGTTAAGCGTGATTCCAGATAACTCAATCCTCACTTTTCGGATTGCCTCTGCCATTTAACTCTCTCCCAGCATCGCCTCAATAGTGTTAAATAGATCATCGATATCGAAAGGCTTCGTGATATACTCATCTGCCTTTAGAATCGATTTGCCGATTAGCTTGTCTTTTTCAGTGCTTTTAGCCGTAAGCATGAGAATTTTCATTTCGAGATGCTCAAAATGATCTCTCATTATCTTTAATACCTCCCATCCATCCATTTCAGGCATTATCACATCGAGAAGCACTATATCAGGATGCTCATCTGCGAGAATCTCCAGTGCCTCCACACCGCTGGAGACAGAGATTACCTCATATCCTCTTGCCGCAAGATTGAAATTGAGGACCTCTCTTACTACCGGATCATCATCGATCACCATTACTTTAATATTTTTCATGCAAATTTGAGATCAATTCGGGTCTTTCGACTCAGTTGCTGCATTGAGCAACAACTACATGTTTATACTGCTTTTTTTAAACCACCGACAGTCTCCTTAAAAGACTACGGGATATTTTTTGCATTATTCACATATCACCGGGCACAGGCGTACTAAATAGCTGTACTATTTTAATTACCTGCAAATATCGTGATTTTTTGCTGAAATTTGATTTCCTTGTCTCTAAAGCAGAATTTTCAATATGAAAGTCGCAGTTGGGGGAGTACGCGAGTGCGTTTAACGAGTTGAGTCACTCATTCACCCCAGTGACTTCACCCCAGAGGTGACCCAGAGACTCACCATTGATTCATTTAACGAGTTAAGTCACTCTTTCACCCCAGAGGTGACTCAGAGACTCACCATTGATTCATTTAACGAGTTAAGTCACACTTTCACCCCAGAGGTGACTCAGAGACTCACCATTGATTCATTTAACGAGTTAAGTCACACTTTCACCCCAGAGGTGACCCAGAGACTCCCCATGAGTCCATTTAATGAGTTAAG
>CAYLVN010000141.1:0-8091 GCA_964387115.1 uncultured Fibrobacter sp. | reverse complement strand
ATCGATTTTATGGTCTGTTGAGGTGCTCATTTACTGAAAATACTTTCCAGCAATCGAAATTAACAGAATAGGATTCTGAGAACCGGGCAGGCGAGGCCGTTAAAGCTCAGGGTGAGCGGTTTTAATTAACCGCTCACCCTGCCGAAAGAGTTGTCAAGTTTGATGAGTCTGAACTATTTCTTTCTCTCTACAAGTCCGGCCACTTTCATGGGTAACCCGAACAGTTTGATAAACCCGGTTGCGTCTTTCTGGTCGTAAAGCGCTGTGTCTGTAAAGGATGCCAGGTCCTCAAGATAAAGCGATTTGGCTGCTTTTGTCCCGGCTGCAATAACATTCCCCTTGTAGAGCTTCACCCTGACCTTTCCGGTCACATTTTTCTGTGTCACATCCACAAATGAATCCAGCGCTTCTCTCAGTGCACAAAACCATTGACCAAAGTAGACAAGTTCCGCATACCTCGAGGATATTATCTCTTTAAAATGACTCGTGTCTCTGTCAAGTACCAGTCTTTCAAGTTCCCTGTGGGCAAAGTAGAGAATTGTGCCGCCGGGTGTTTCGTAAATACCCCGGGATTTGATGCCGACAAGTCTGTTTTCAACCATATCGACATGCCCTATTGCGTGAACGGCTCCTATTCTGTTAAGCTCGCTGAGAAGCGCCCTGGGGCCCAGTGCTTTTCCGTTTACTGCGACCGGGGTTCCTTTTTCAAATTCAATCTCGACGTACTCTGCCTTATCGGGTGCTTTTTCAACTGTATTTGAGAGCGTGTAAACATCATCCGGCGGTTCATTTCCAGGACTCTCCAGAACGCCGCCTTCATGGCTGATGTGCCATATGTTTCTATCTTCGGAATAAATCCGCTTTTTTGACTGGCTTATCGGAATATTGTGCTTCTCTGCATAGACAATGCAGTCCTCTCTTGAGTGCATTGTCCAGAGAGGATCTTTCCATGGAGAGATGATTTTCAGCGTGGGATCGAGTGCCATAACGGTAAGCTCAAACCGCACCTGATCGTTTCCTTTGCCAGTTGCACCGTGTGCGACAGCGGTGGCACCCTCTTTATGGGCTATCTCAACTGCTCTTTTGGCAATCAGAGGCCGCGCAAAGCTGGTTCCCAGAAGGTATGATCCCTCATAAACAGCACCAGCCCGCAGAGTAGGGTAGATATAATCGGATACAAACTCTTCAGTGAGGTTTTCTATGTAAAGCTTTGATGCGCCGGTTTTAAGAGCCTTCTCTTCAAGGCCGCTCAGCTCTTCCTCCTGACCAAGATCAGCGCACATGGCTATTACTTCGCAGTTATAATTCTCCTTCAGCCACGGGATCATGATAGATGTGTCAAGTCCGCCCGAATAAAGCAATACTACTTTTTCCATATCGTTTCCTTGTATTTAGAATTATTGGATTCAGGTGCCGGAAGCTGGAGCGTATTACAGTGCTGCTCCAGATTCCGGCTGAGTTTTTAACTATTTCTTGCTGATTACCGATTTGAAAATTGCAACTGCCTTATCTATCTCAGAAGTGCTGACTGTAAGAGGCGGCATGAACCGGATTGTATTTCTGCCTGCTTTTACTACAAGCAATCCTTTACTTTTACACTCTTGTACCACAACGGCAGGATCCTCTTTCATCTGAACACCAATCAGAAGCCCTGCCCCTCTGATATCTTCAATATCGCTCATCTCTTTTTTAAGTGCTGTGAGTTTCTTTTTCAGGTAGCTGCCCTTCTGCTGCACCTCTTTGAGGAACGGTTTTGCGGACACGATCTTAAGCACCTCATATCCGAGGGCGCAGGCAACCGGATTACCGCCGAAGGTAGTCCCGTGGTCTCCTGGAGAGAGAGCAGAAGAGAATTTTTCACTGCAGATGACAACTCCAAGGGGCAGTCCGCCACCTATGGGCTTTGCAAGGGTCATTATGTCAGGAACGACTTTATGCTGCTGGTAATTCCATAGTGTTCCGGTTCTTCCCATCCCGCACTGGATCTCATCAAAGATCAGAGCTATTGAGTTTTTCTCTGTATACTCTCTTAAGAACTTGAGAAACTCAGTCGAGACAGGATTTATTCCTCCTTCACCCTGCAGAGGCTCAATGATCACTGCCGCGAACTTGTGTGAATCAAGAATCTTCTTTGCAGCCTTGATATCGTTGAGTTCCGAGCTGTGGAAACCTTCAAGAAGAGGCTTGAAACCGGCATGAAATTTATCCTGTGGAGTGGCGCTGAGAGCCCCGTAGGTTCTTCCGTGAAAACCCTGGGTGAATGAAAGTACATGATATTTTCCGGCTGTTCCAGAGGCTTTCTTTCTGGCGAACTTTATTGCTGCCTCATTAGCTTCTGTTCCGCTGTTGCAGAAAAAGAGCTTGTCACCAAAGCTGTTTTTGAGAAGAAGTGCAGCAAGGTCGATCTGAGACTGGGAGAAATAGAGGTTTGATGAATGAATTACTTTTGCAGCCTGTTTCTTAATGGCAGCGGTAAGAGCCGGATGTGCATGGCCCAGAGCATTTACGGCAATGCCTGATCCAAAATCCAGATATTTTTTATCATCTGCATCATAAAGCCAGGAGCCTTTTCCTTTAACAATCGGTGCCCCGTCCCGTTTATATGTTGGCACAAAAAGAGAATCAAAGTTTGGTTTTTTCATTATGTCCGTCCGTTTGGTTAGATCTTAAAGATGGTTCATTTCAGGGAGAACCTGAACGCCTACTGGTAAATTACAGTGCCGGTGGAAGTGTTTGTCGTAAGTTCATTACGAAGTGTTTCACTGTCCTTCCAGCCGCAGATATGAACGCGTCCTACCCCGCGATGGACTGCTTCAGCAGCCGAGCGGAGCTTGGGTATCATACCTCCTGTAATATGACCGCGCGTTATAAGATCTTCTATTTCAGATGTACGAATTTCTTTTCTCACTTCATCGTTGATAAGCACTCCCGGAACATCAGAGACAAAAATGAGGTCATCGGCGCAAAGAGCCTTTGCCAGCTCGCTTGCGGCAAGGTCTGCATTGACATTATAAATAGCACCGGAATTATCCCGGGAGATAGGCGAAATGACAGGTACAATACTGTTTTGCTTGAAAATTGAAATCAGATTTGTATTTACCTCTTCAATTTTACCCACAAATCCTATATCCTGCCCCCTCATAGTCATTTTGGAGGCGGTAAAAAGGTTAGAGTCCACACCGCTGAAACCGGCAGCCGCTACACCCTCTATAAGCAGGGCGTTTACGATCCGCTTGTTTACATCTCCGGACAGCACCATCTGTACTATTTTCACCATCTCGCTGTCGGTTACCCGCATCCCCTCCACAAAGGTGAACTCTTTATTGAGCAGATCAAGATGGCGTGCGATATCTTTGCCGCCTCCATGAATAACAACTGGAAATGAATCCGGCATAAGCTTTTTCAAGCTCTTGCCCAGTTCATGAAGAAGCCCCTCTGCGTCTACTGTCGCACCGCCAATCTTGATACACACCGTTCTCATTTCGATCCTTTCCCTCTCTTTTAAACAAAAAATTCATGGATCGTGATGGGTCAAATTATACAAAATAATTTACGGGAGAGCAGAATTTTTGTTTTTCAGTAACAATCTTCCTTCGATCATAGTTGTCAGAACAGGAAAAAAGAAGTATCATTAATTATGGTGACATTTACACGGACATGAGCCGGGAATCGGCTGACCCTGTTATTCTGAACAGATCTGTATGTTCAGGATAGAATAACGACAAAACTGTGTTAATATTTACGTTTTCTCAGGGTTTGTATGAACAAAAAAAGATCCAGAAACCAAAGACCCACAGTTGGTCTGTTTATCTCTGACCTGGAAAATGCATACACCTATAATCTTTATATGGGGGCCATGGATGCAGCAAAGAGAAGTGATACAAATCTGGTAATTTTCCCCGGGAAATCACCTAAAGCCCCTTATGAATTTGACTACCAGTTCAATGCCATTTATGAACTGCCATCACCAGATAATATCGATGCACTTATCCTCGCAACTGGTACAATCACCAATTTCCTCTCAAATGAGGAGTTCGAGGCTTTTTACAAAAGATACGAGGGAATTCCACTTGTAAGCATCTCTATACCCCTCAGTGGAATTTCAAGTGTCCTGATTGATAACAAAGTGGGTTTGAAAAAAGCTTTCTCGCATTTGATTAAGGACCACGGATTAAGAAGAATCGCTTTTATCCGGGGACCCGAAAGCAACATAGAAGCACAGGAAAGGTATCTTGTTTACAAAGAAGCTCTGAAGGAAAATGATATCGAATTTGATCCGGCACTTGTTTGTGAAGGGGATTTCAGCTTTTATTCAGCATCTAAAGCCATAAATGAGCTTCTTGAAGAGCGTAAAGTAAGATTCGATGCTGTTTCTGCTGCAAATGATGAAATGGCGCTAAGTGTGATGCAGAAACTGCAGAACAGAGGTTTCCGGATTCCCGCTGATGTGGCAATTTTAGGTTTTGACAATGTTGAAAGTGCCAAGTTCAGCACTCCATCACTTACCACTGTCTCTCAACCCATTTACGAACAGGCACAAAAGGCTTTCCAGATCGCTCTTGATATGATACACGGTCACTCTACCGTCAATCATACCCTTGAGACCCAGCTGGTTATCAGGGAATCGTGCGGATGCATGTCTCAGTTGGTTAAAGCTATAGATCTTCACAGCTTCAGAAAGAAAAAGCGTTCTGTTTGCAATGATGCTGAGATTCGCAGGAAGTACTCATTTGAGGACCGCTCTTTTATAAACGATAAAATGCCCGAACTGCTCAATGAACTGTATGAACTGAGTGCCGCATTTCCAGGCATGGAAAAGAAATGTAACAGTCTTAAAAACAGGTTTGTCGAGATGCTGTCGTCTGAACATGTTGAAGAGGACGATATTCTTATGTTTCAGAGTCTTGTCACCGATCTGCGCCATAATCTTCTATACATGACAGATGATCCGGAAATGGTTGTCAGGCTTGAGGACTTTTTTCATCAGGCCAGAGTCATTTTCATGGAATCGGCATTAAAGTTAAATGCAAAAAAAAGTGCGCTTCATCAGAAAGATTTCAGAGGTCTCAGAGTCATCCTCAATCTTCTCTTATCTAATGTCTACAATAGGAATAAAACTCTCAAAACAATTATACCGCAGCTTAAATCCATGGGTATTTCAAGCTGCTACATTTACCTTTACGAAAATTCCTATGTTCACGGAAGAGCTAAGCCGTGGAAGTTTCCGCGTACTATAAAACTGGCCATGTCCTACGGTCATCCGATACTGCCTGAAAAACTTCTCAAAACAGCTGCCATAGCGACAAAGAACATACTTAAAAAAGAACTTTTCACAGCAGATAAACGATATACTGCTGTTGTTCTGCCTCTCTTTTATATGGAAGAGCAGTTAGGGTTTCTTGTCACGGAAATCGATTTTATCGACAGTCTCCTCTTTGAATCGCTGGTTGTTGAAATCAGCTGTGCGCTGAAACTGATGTATCTCATGAAATCAAGACGGGATATCGAGGAAAAACTCAGAAATGCCCTGATCGAACTTGAAGAATATAATCAACAGCTTAATGATATTTCCCAGACTGATGAGCTTACCGGATTGCTGAACCGCCGTGGCTTCCTGAACTATTCAAGACATGATTTGAATGTTTCAAGGCGAATGGAAAGAGATGGCCTTTTGTTTTTTGCCGATCTTGATGGGCTGAAAAAAATAAATGATACCTATGGTCATGAAGAGGGCGATAATGCAATTAAAGCCGTAGCGGTCATTCTGAGAAAAACATTCCGTGAAGTCGATATCCTCTCGAGAATCGGCGGCGATGAGTTCACTATTTTTACTATTAATACTTCGATGGGGATGACCAGCGATTTCCGGAAGCGAATCTATGACCTGCTTGATGAGTATAACAGAACTTCAGGAAAACCCTACAAAGTCTCTATCAGCATCGGAGCCGTTCCTTTTTCCGCAAAAGGCACAGAAAATATTGAATCTCTTCTGAACCGTGCCGATAAGATGCTCTATGAACAGAAGAGACTTAAAAAGATGAAACAGAAAAACGCTCGTAAGCAGTAAAACAGGTGCGTTGCTTGTGTACCCGTAAGGGTATCTATGAAAATTAAAAAAATCCCTGCTTCGCCTGAATGTAAAACCTGCCCGCTATCAGGCTTTTTTACCCCTTCTGGAGAATCTACGGAAGTAAAACCGGTGTATCTGCTGTTTTTTTTTCTGATCAATACTTTCTCTTGCGTATTCCAGCCCTGAAAGATACAATATTTAGGATTTTATCTCCCGGTGATCTCCATCTATAGTGTAATCCCGTAAGAATCAAAGAGATAGGAGAAAACCAGACAAAAACCTTGACTGAAAACCCAATATATTGTATCTTGAATGATTCTGGTAGCAACGGATAGTAGTTTTCAGATGATTCAGCCCGAAATTTCATACCTAAGGAAAAACAAATGATTTTAAGGAAGCTTTCTATTTACGGCTTCAAGTCATTCGCAGATAAGATTGAACTTGAGTTTGGCGAAGGGATGACTGCGGTTATCGGTCCAAACGGTTGCGGAAAAAGTAATGTTGTTGATGCTATCCGCTGGGTTTTCGGAGAGCAGAAAGCTTCGATGCTTCGCAGCAGCAACATGGCAGATGTGATTTTTTCCGGGACCCAGTCTCGCCAGCCGCTCAATGTGGCTGAAGTGACTTTGACAATTGAGAACAATAAAAAGATCCTCCCTGTTGAGTATCGTGATGTCGCAATAACAAGAAGAATCTACAGAAGCGGCGAAAGCGAGTACATGATCAACAAAACCCAGTGCCGCCTTCGTGATATTCACAATCTCTTTCTCGATACCGGTGTGGGAAGCAGCGCATATACTACAATTGAAAACACGATGATCAATTCTATTCTCAGCGATAAGGCTGAGGAGAGGCGAATACTTTTTGAAGAAGCCGCGGGAATCGGTAAATACAAACACCGCCGTAAAGAGAGCCAGCGGCAGCTGGAGAAAACCCGTCTTGACCTGCTGAGAATCAACGATAAGGTTCAGGAAGCAGACAGACAGGTTCGCATGCTTGCCAGGCATGTGGAAAAAGCAAAACGCTACAAGACCTACTTTGATGATTTGAAATCACTGGAAGTTGGATTCGAGAACCGCAGATACCTTTCTCTTACAGAAGCCATGAAAGCACGCAAGGCACAGCTTTCGGAACTCGAGGCTTCAAGGGAGACCTTGCGTGCCCGGATAGGAACCGCTGAATCACGAATTGAGAAAATGCAGCTTAACGCTCTTGAACTGGAAAAAGAGCTTGAGATTGCATCAAGAAATGTAAGTGAGGCCAGCGAAAAGATCATAAGGACCGACCGTGATATTTCTGTTAATTCAGAGCGAGTCGCTAATCTGGCGCAGAATGCCGAGAGAATAGACAATGATGTTCGTACTATAGAAGGACAGATTGAGGAGAACACAAATCTGCGGGCACAGATTGAAAAAAGCATCATAGAGCGTGAAACGCAGCTTCAGAAGAGTGTACAGAGAGTTGAGGGGGCCACAGACGAGCTGGGGAGGTTTGATGCCCGGATGCAGACTAGCAGGGAAAAAGCGGATCAACTCGGACGCGATCAGATTGATATTATCAATCAGCTTGGAGAGAGCAGAAACAACCTTGGATCCCTTAAAGCTAATCTCAACAATTCTCTGGAGCGCAGGGAACGTGGGCTCCGCGAACTGCACAGCCTTGAGTCACGTCTGGAGGAGTTTCAGGAAGCAATCAGAACCTGCAATGAGCAGTTGGCTGCGGTCGATGAGGAGAACCGAAACCTTCTGCAGTCCCGTGAAGTGCTTCTTGGACGCATAGATAAAGAAGATAAGCGTTATCAAAGTCTTGTTGAACGTGAAAAACATCTCGAAGCCCAGATCGCATCGTGTAAATCACAGCTCAAATTTCTTGCAGGGCTGGAGTCATCTTTCGAGGGGTATCAATCAGGTGTAAAGGAGATTATCACTCGTAAGCTTACGGGGATGAAGGGAATAATAGCTGATCTGCTCTCTGTTACAGATCAGCAGTTGATCGGGCTTGTGGAAAGGGTGCTGGGAGAC
>CAYLVN010000140.1:0-8112 GCA_964387115.1 uncultured Fibrobacter sp. | reverse complement strand
GTGATATCCCAGTTCCTCTTTAAAACATACCTTCTGGTATCCAGTGTATTGATTATTCTTTTTATCTTCCCCTGTACTGTGAAGTGCTTGAAGAGATAGATGAAATCCAGATACG
This sequence comes from uncultured Fibrobacter sp., assembly GCA_964387115.1. Classification (GTDB taxonomy): domain Bacteria; phylum Fibrobacterota; class Chitinivibrionia; order Chitinivibrionales; family Chitinispirillaceae; genus JAAYIG01. Next base: position 7,997 of record CAYLVN010000140.1, on the reverse strand, counting down.
GCTCTATTATATAACCTTTTCCATTATTTTCAATTTCGTAGGATTTTGATGGTTCATCGTAAAGACGCTGAAAAATATCACTGAAATAATTGCCCAGGGTAAGATTCAGGTTTCCAAATTCCGCGCTCAAAGCTGTCTTGATTGAATAATCATTTGATTTCATGAATATTGCATAAAAATCATTTTTCTGATCTGAGGTCGTATCGAAATATTCCCGACCATACCACCATCCGTTATCATAATAGGCCTGGCTCCAGGATACCTGAAGCTGAAGCTGTTCTGTAATACCAAGGCTACCCGATAATGTCGAGGTGAATTTTCTGGAATAAGGCGGAGGATCGTTTATATGGGCGTGTTTAAATTTGAAATCGGTCATTTCACTTTCAGCAAACAGATGCTCATCAATCCTTAACCTTCCCCGTGAGAAGGAAGCATCGACCCCGACCCTGTATTCATCTCTTTGTTTACTGTTTCCGCTGTTTGCTTTCCGGTAATAGTACAGATATGTTTTAGAGTAATCGCCCCACAAGCTTACAGAAAAAAAGGAGAGACTGTCTGCATTGATGGCAGCCCGGTGCATCAAACGCACATAATCGCTTTCATCCTGGTTTGCCGTACTGTCTCCGTTAATTAAATGTAAAACAGGGTACTTCCTGGATTCCCTGGCAGCGTGAAATTCATAGTCAACCGAGATGTTTTCAGGGAAGTTTAAACGCAAAGCATGATCCGTGGCAGCCTCATCACACCTGTAATCATAGAACTGTGACGGGATCTCCGTGGTGTCAAGCAATGGCCCTGAAGGAACAATTTTGTACAGTTTGTCCTGATTTCCCCAGATAAATTCCATACCACCGGTATAATCAAAAAAATAGTGCCCCATAGAAGAAATCTGAAAATTCAACGTATGTTCAGAATTCTTGACATTATTCAATGATGCAGAATCATTGGGGTACTCTACAGTGCTGCGACCGTAAGAATAGAAAAGCGCAGGCTCAAACCCGAGCCGCGGGGCTGCTTTAAATCCCGCTGAGGCAGTAAGGGAATGACGGATACGCCAGGGTGAATTCTCGTACAATCCGCTTCCGATATTTGAACGCAGGTAGATATCTTTGCCGCTGAGAAGAGAATCTCCGGCATAAAGGAAAACTGAATCCCCGCTGGCTATAGCATGTCTGTAAAGCGCGGATCCCATCAGCAGACCAAGACCATTATTGTTTATATACTTTCCATCTGCCTGCAAGTTTACATGAAGAGGCAGACCGCCTATTCCCGATGAGAAATCACCGATACGTATACCGCCGTAATAACCCGGATCACCGTTGTAATCTTTTAGTGCAGTCCCGAATAAACCATTCTGAACATTGTCGTTCCATCCGTATCCGGCAATACCAGCCCGTGCCTGAAACGGTACACCCATGAACCTTGATTTAAGTACCGGCCCCAGATCAGCCATCGAGTGGAATGCGCTTCCGGTTGATCTCTTGTTGTATGAGAATACAGGAGACCATTCAATCCCGAAGCTGTCTGCGTTAAAAGGATACCCGGGCAAGAACAGATTCCCGGAAAAATCGTAAGACTGGTTTTTTGTCTCGCTGTCAAAATATGTAAACTGAAAATCACTGGTCTGGGAAAGCAGATATTTATCTTCCACTCTCCTCCAGTTTATCGTATTACGGTTTGTGAGCACCTCGTAAAGAGAAAACCTGTCGGAAATCGTGAGGCTTGATGAATCACTCTCTGCAGGTACTGCTTCCGGCACCGTAAACATCTCCGGCCAGTAATTACTCTGTCCATGAGCAGAAAACCTGAAGCAGATCAGTAGTATCATCAGAAAAGAAACCACAAGCTGCTTCTGCAACTTATGAGAGAACCGGAAAACACCGGATCGGTATTTTATGCAGGGCAGTGCTTTCAGATTCTTTCCTTTGTAAATACAACCGATCTTTTAAAAAGCATCAGCCACTGATTTATACCAAGATCCTCCGGACGAGCCATGGGATCGACACCGATCTCCGCCATAAAATCACTATAATCCTGTTTGGAGATCTCTTCTGTGGAAAGAACCTTTGCAAGAGTTTTTCTCCGCTGAGAAAACCCCTTACTTACAAAAGCAAAGAATTGCTCCCAGCGCTCTCTCTCCAGCTTCTCTTCAAGGTTTTGATCGACAATTATCTGAAACACTGATGAATCAACATTTGGTCTGGGGAAAAAAGCCCCGGGCGGAACATGAAAGAGTATCTTCGGGGTTCCAAAAAAAGCACAGAATATGGTAAGAAAACCATTTGTCCGGGAGTGGGGACCGGAAGCGATCCTTTCAGCCACCTCACGCTGAACCATAAAAGTACAGGAAACAATCCGGTTTCCGTACATCAATGTTTTCTTGATAATATGGGCACCGATAGAGTATGGAAGATTGCCGACCACATGAAGAGGAAAACCCGCTATGGAATAGTCAAAATTCATTATATCCTGGTTATGAACTACATATTCGCCTTCGCCGAGTTTTTCCCTGAGATACCCGATCGCCTCTGTATCGACCTCCACCAGATGAAAAACCGGGAAACGCTTTTTAAGGTAAAAACTCAAGGCACCCTGTCCCGGCCCTATCTCAAGAACATTTGCCTCAGAAACCGCAGGAACTGCTTCAGCGATTCGCTCGGCATACCGTGTAGAGGTCAGAAAGTGCTGCCCAAGATGTTTTTTTGGTCTCATACACTCGCATCTCAAAACCGGTTCACACTGAATAACCAGTTTTATTTTTATCCTGAAAATCGCAGCTGAATGAGGCAAAAAACCGCAATCTGTTGAGCGCTAAGGCTTTCAGGCGTCTTGATCTTATCACCTTGTCGATAAGACCTGCGCCGCCTTCAAGCCTTATCATCCCAACATCTTACGGTTTTTTGCTCTCCCCATCTGCGGCTTTCAGGATTATTGGAATTCCTGTTTTCCCCAGTATTAAATTACTATAAATACCTTTTTTATGCACCATCAGTTCTCAAAAAGGAGAAATGATTGAAACATTTAATTTTTGCCATCTTCCTGACCGCTGTACTTATCCCTGGATGTAAACAAAAAAATGAGAGTGGCAAAAATAATCCGGCGCCTCAGGTAAAGGAAGAAACAAGGCCGATCAATTTTGTTCCACCGTCCGATTCTACTATATCCGCAAATCAGATTAAAGTGTGGCTGACATGTAATCCATTGCTGGATTCATTGACTATTATGTACTCTGATTCTTTTAAGACTGAGGATCCGGCTAAAAGAATGCGTTTCCAGGAGGTGTTCTCCTCGGCTCAGGATCGAATCTGTCTTAAGGCCGGACTTCCCGGAGGATATAAAGAATACAAATGGATTTTAAACAGCATGGGAAATCCTAAGAACAAACCGGCGATGGATTCCGCAAAGTTAGCGGTATATTGATTCAGAATACCAGTCCGCCCCAAAGCGACAGTTCCGAGCTGTGCTTGTCGTCAAGCAGTTCCACCTTATAACTTGCATCTACTCTGAATCTTCCAAAGGGGTTGAAACTCCAGTAGAAAACAGGCTTCAGGGACCATTCTGTTCCCGGTCCCAGAAACTTTTTTTCTGTGTCATCATGAAATCTCATACTGTCAGCAGGATCAAAAAACTGAAATACATCAGAGCTATTCCCGCCCCTCACGGACCGGTTTTGAGCTATGCTGTTGAGCCCGATTCCCAGCTTGTTTAATTTACTGATCTGTGAATGCATCGAAAGCACAATCGCCTGTGAATTTGGACCCAGCGGTGAACCAAGGCAATTGTCAAAATGAGAGTACCTGTGGCTTCCACCGTAAAAATGTGTGTAAACCCATGGCTCTACATGGGAGTATTCCAGGTCAATTTCCATGTCCCGCATAAAAAGAGTTCCAAAGAACTGCATCCCGGCCGTGAAAGCCCATTTGTTCCCCCAGTCAGTGCTGAATAATTTTTGCGGTGAAAGCATGTCATCCAGAAAAAACTCCGCATACCAGCGGAAATCAACGGGCCACTGGAGATTGAAGTCAAGGGAAAACGCTGCATTGTCCCGGTCCCCGGCATAATGCTCGGCAAATTTGAATGGCACAAACGGAATCAGATAAACCCATTCCCAACCCCTCTGCTGACCGGAATAACCAGGCTGAACCCTGTTGGAATCACTTGCGGGCTCCGATGTGCTGCTTCCGTTTATTATCACCTCATTAAATCCGATATTGAGCCTGGATTTCCACAAATTGGCACTCAGACGGTGGACATAGAGAAATTTCTGCTTATCTTTCTGAAATTTCAGAAGGCCTGCAGTATGGCTGTACTGTACCAGATCCAGATCGAGCATTCCCCTTGCGTAAGTTACAGGAGGAGCATAACCGGAGAGAGTAAGAGGATAGTAGAGTGCGGGCCCGGTGCGCAGATAATCGATCGCAGTTTCCAGCCTGATCCTGCCCGCATCGTATCTTATCCCGCCTCGAAGCATATCGGATGAAAGAGTGTGCGACGAGTCTGTACTTCTTCCGAAAAGATTGTACGGGATTCCATTATAGGGCTGATAATTGTGACGGGGAAACATGATATCTGATCTGTACTGTGTCCAGACATCAATTCCCGAATAAAATGAGAAATTGCCCAGATTACCCGTAAGTAAAGGATTGATGATTCCCTTTACACCTATGGAAGAGTTACTGGAAAAAACGGGTTTTATATCGGCCAGCAACCGAAGCTGAAGTTTCAGATGAATATCGGGTTTGCCGCTCTGTTTTTCCTCTCTGTACCATTTTAAAAAGCCACAGACAGGGTCCAGTCTTTTTACAGCAGCCACAGATTGATATTTTTCATAATCTGAAAGCTCTGTACCGTGTTTTTCAGCGGTTTCTCCCAGATAGTCAAGTACCTTGTCAGCAGTATAAGGCTGGTTGAAAAGATCCTCCGGAACAACCATGCCGTACCGGGATGAGAGTCGATAGATGAGATTGTCAAGATCAGGGTCAATCAGAAGATTGGGAGCGTAGCCACCGGAAACAGCCGTGACAAATAAAAGAGCAAAAAAAATGCTTCTGTACATAGGCAAGCTACTTTTTAGACACGTAATCTTTATACTTCTGCTTTGTTTCATCAAGGTATTTGATGTTTTTCTTTATATGGGGGATCTCCAGATACTCTTTAGGGATCTGACGGTTTAAAATCTTCTCTGCAGATTCAAATGCCTCTTTTTCCATCTTCAGATTACTGCAGCTGTTTACTAAAACAGTATATCCCGCTATCAGATCCGACCAGTTGACCGGATTGCGTTTTTCAGAAAGTTCTATAAGGCGTGACCCGAACTCGATCGCCTGTTTGTTTTTTCCGGTCCAGAGCGCTATATAAGACCTGATCCTCAGAAAAATCGTATTGTCGGGAATCTCCTGCAGAACGGATCTGGCCAGTGAATCGGCCTCCTTGAACTGCCCTTTCTCTATGAGAATCCAGCATAATGAGTTTTTCGCCGCATAGTTATAGGGAAACTCTGCTTTGAGAGCATTCTCAATTGTCTTTATACCCTCCTGCCCCTTATCATCCACAAATGGAAGCCATTTGAAGCTGCTTCTCAAATAATAATGAAAGACCCCTATTCCAAGATACGCGGCATAATAATCAGGGTCGAGTTTCTTAACCTGTTTCAGAAGCGACATCGAGCTCATCGCACTTTTCATGGCATCAAACCAGTTCCCTGATTTTGCCTGAATGATGCTGATACCGCCATAGGCGTTTGCGGTATAAAAGAGACACTCAAGAGAATCCGGTCCACGGAGTTTTTTCTGACGACCTTCCAGAATCTGCTTTACACTATCACACATCTTCATGAACCCGGGACCGTCGATAATGTAGGACTCGTAATCGAGAATCCTTGTCTGTTCTATGGCAATTTTGAAATAAAGCGCGCTGTTATCATCAGGATACTTCTTGAGGTAATTCTCGATAGATTCCATCGCTCCGGGGTAATTCTGCTTAACCAGCAGAATCAGAGCAGAATCTTTCGCACTTCCTTCAGGCAGAGCAGAAGAGACCAATCCACAGATAAGAACAGCTGAAACCAGCAAGAATCTTTTTGACATTATTTATCGAAACTCCCTATACCAAAATATTTGGGATCTGGAAATTTTGCAATCACTATTTATTTCGTACGTAATTTTGAACCGGCATAATGGGTATCAAGTCTGAAAATCGCAATTGGATTATGAAGCAAAAAACTGTAATCTGTTGACCAATCATTTAACATCATTTTGGTTTTAGTTCTCCCCGATTCCCGACTTTCAGGTTAAGTTTTCTTGCAGGAACTATTTTCTTTACCCGGATCAGCTCACAATAAACCGGTAAAAATTTATCAGAAGAATAAGATGCTGGAGAAAACCGCCCAATCCGGGAATATTATTATGGACAGATATCACGATGCACCCTGGCTGAAACTGGAAGATAAAAGCCTGCTGCAGAAATTTTTCAGCCGCCGCGGTTTTATCCCCTCCCCAAACAGGCTCGATAACATAAACGGAATTGCAAAAGCATTCTCTGCAATTCCATACGAAAACCTGACCAAGATCATAAAATCAGACTCTATCATTAACCCCAGATCCGGTATGCGCTTCCCCGATGAGCTTTTAAATAACTGGCTTCAATGGGGCACCGGAGGAACCTGCTTTTCACTGACTGCGGCCCTGATCGCTGTACTGAACGCATTCAATATTGAATCTTATCCGGTTCTGGCAGACCGTTACTATGGCGTAGACACCCATTGCGGACTTGTTGTAACCAGTGATGATGGACTGCTGCTGATTGATCCGGGTTACCTTATGTGCTTCCCTGTAAAGCTCCCATCTGAAGAGCCTGTCAGAGTCAGCAACGGGTTTAACCTGATAGAGCTGATTCCTCTTCAAAACGGACAGAAAGTGGAACTCTATACTGTAGTAAAGGGGAACCGCAAACTGAGAATGACCTATAAGGTCAGATTTGTAGATGCAACAGAATTTGCCCGGGCCTGGGAGCAGTCCTTTTCATGGGAAATGATGACTTATCCGGTAATAACGCGCAGTTTCGCCGGAAAACACCACTACCTGCAGGGAAAGAAGCTTTCAGTAAGATCGGAATCCAGTACAGAAAGAAAAGAACTTTCAGCGGAAAACCAGATGGAGTATATTGCCAGTTCAATGGGTATCAATAAAGAAATCGTCAAAAAAGCATTCGGAGTTCTAAACCATGGCTGAGACCAGTCCACCTTTCCCGGTCAAGCACTTTATAGCGGTTCTTTTTAACAAAAGCGAAGCTCTAAACTCTGCTCTTTCAAAAGTCACAGAACTCTGGGGGCCTGTTGATTTCCAGGGTAAAGACCACCTTTTCGATGTTACAGATTACTACGAACCGGAGATGGGAACCCCCCTTTACCGCAGGCTGTTATCATTTGAATCTCTTTACGAACCGACCCTTATGGTAGAGATGAAGCTTGGGTGTAACAGAATCGAACAGGAACTGTCAATTGATAGGAAGAGAATAGTAAACCTTGATGCCGGCTATCTTGACCACAACAAGGTGCTTCTGGCATCAGCAAAAGAAGCCGGGCAGAAAGTTTATATCGACAAAGGAATTTACGCGGACCTTGCGGGACGTTATAAATCGGGGCGCTACCAGCCATTTGAGTGGTCTTTCCCGGATTTCAGGGATGGACGCTACGACAGCGAACTGCTGTCGATCAGATCGATTTACATAAAACAGATGAAAAAATGGCGGCTCGAAAAGAAGAAGTAGGCGTACGGCGTTCAGAGGTTCAGCGTTCAGAGGTTCAGCGTTCAGCGTTCAGCGTTCAGAGGTTCAGAGGTTCAGAGGTTCAGAGGTTCAGAGGTTAAGAAGTTAAGAGGTTAAGAGGTTAAGAGGCTAAGAGGTTAAGAGGTTAAGAGGCTAAGAGGCTAAGAGGCTAAGAGGTTAAGAGGCTAAGAGGTTAAGAGGCTAAGAGGTTAAGAGGCTAAGAGGTTAAGAGG
>CAYLVN010000139.1:0-8133 GCA_964387115.1 uncultured Fibrobacter sp. | reverse complement strand
GACAAAACAGATATAAGTATAATGGATGTTCTGGGTTGGCATATAGCAGTTGCTCTTGAGAGAATAGCCGTTTCTGGTTCAAGCTCCCCTGTTTCAGAGGATCTCACAGTTTTTTCCGGTTTCTTTTCCGGGCTGGCTCATGAGGTTCGCAATCCTCTCAATGCTATTTCAGCTCTTTCAGCCGCGCTGCTCAATGATCTGGGCGGTTCCTCAGAATATACGCGTTTTATCAGTCTGATAATGGAGCAGACTGAGCGTATCTCAGGTTTGATTCAACAGCTTATGATGCTGGGTGAGCCGGCAAACATGACAAAATCTTCTCTTAAGACTCTTGTTGACATAAGTCATAATGTAATAGAAAGGTGGCCAGAGAGGAATTGCACTGAAAAATTAAACTTGCGTTTCATTGAAAACGAGTCTGTAAACGGGTCTTTCATGGCTAATTCCGGACATATCGAATTCGCCATCATTGAACTCATTAGAAACGCTCTTCAAAACAGTCCGGCCGGTTCAGAAATCATAGTAGATGTCGGGGAATACAACGACAATTATTACGTAAAGGTTATTGACCGGGGATCAGGAATCCCAGAAGAGATAAAGAGCAGAATCTTTGAACCATTCTTTACCACCCATAAAAAGAAAAACGGATTGGGACTCAGTCTAATAAAAAGAATAACAGAAACTCACGGGGGCAAAGTAGCTCTTTACAACAATAAGTATTTCGAAGGCTGCACCGCTGAGATTCAATTCCCAGTTACCCCGTATGTGAGTTAGTGCCCGGGTTTTATTACAGATTACAGTCCCAGCAGTCTTGACAACCCCAGCATAGTGTACCCGGCGATGACCGGAACAGCCAGATTGTCATTGATTACAAACCGGGGTGTGATTTTAAGCGGTATCAGCTCAAAAATAGTTATAGTAAAAGAGATGACTATCGCCATCACAGCAGGGATTCTGTTTCCCCAGGGCTCAAGAAGCCCGGGAACAAAAGGAAACACCCCGTAAAACAGTACCATGCATAGTAGAAAACAGGCTGCCGATCCCTCTAAACTCTTCTTTCCAATTTTGATTCTTCCCATGCTGATTCCCACTAACGCCGCTACGGCATCACCAAGAATGAAAAGAGTGAGAACCATAAAAGAAATATGTGGAGTTTTATTGAAGAGAACAGCACAGAGCAGCGCAGCTCCCACTACATATGTTGAACCAGTCGTTTTAGCCGACTCTTCCTCACGAAGCATGGAGCCAAAGAGTGTAAAGAATACTTTTTGAATTGCCGGCACTCTGAAACGCAGGCTTTCCACAATTATTGAACCGACCAGAAGAAATGCAAGTATACCGGCAGGGAGGAAAGGCGGCAGTGACCATCTGGGTATGTAGAATATCCCGATCGGCATCAGAAGTGCAAAAAGATGCAGGAGTTTACGGGCGATCTCTTCTTTACGCAGTTTCATGTTTGATTTCCCTCAAAAAATAATCATTTTTTTAATTCAACAGGATAATACCAGGCGCTGAATGTATACGACGAATAAGTGGGTTCTATTTTGAGAATCAGTTTCTTTTCGGGATTTATCTCCTTCTCTGTCAGGATCTTTACGGTACTGAATGGCGGAGCAATCTTCCTGCGTTTCAGGTAATAAACCGTATCTGTTTCATTCGGAGAGAAAAGAGAGACAAAGCTGTATTCTGTTGGCTTTACAGATAATCTGTAAACCCCTTCAGCCGATGACTTAAAGGTGACGCCCTTCATATCGGTCCCGATCCAGTAATACTGTGCGCCTTTTTCTTCGGCAATAAAGACCTGCCCGTATCGTTTGTAGATGGCTATGCCTCTGGGCTGGAGAAACTGGTTGTCCTCTTTGCCTTTGGATCCGAATATATCAAGCAGGTTCAGATCATGATCAAATTTAAGAACGCAATGATTGTTAATATCGGTTACCCAGAGATTGTGATAAAAGTCAATCGCACCATATGATGCACTGTAACCATCAGGCAGATCGGCTGTTTGTATCATCTTCCCATCGATGTCCAGTTTCCAGAGCCTTTTTCCGCCCTTATCGGCACAGAAAATTATCTTTTCTCCTTTGAAATGACTCCATTCTGCGGTTCCGTCTGCAACAGTCAAAGCTGTCGGGCCATCCTCAAAAGAGAACTCTTTATCAGACGGTACGCTCTTTTTGACGGTTCCGTCTTCTGCAAAGATCACTATCCGGCTGTTTCCCGGATCAGTTACGTAAATATTGCCATTTTCGTCAAGTGCGACTCTTGAAGGGCCCTTCAGGCCTCCCATGCTTTCTTTAGCATAATAGGCCCCTTTCCATTGCAGTTTCGATTTGGGATTAAAAAGGTGCACAACTCTGTTATTTCCCGAATCCGCCACAACCACATTTCCCTTCCAATCGGCAGCAACTCCTTTTGGAAAGAGGAAATTTTCTTTTGAGGATCCCTTTTTACCGTAAAGGCCAAGTGTCCACATTGAGGTATTGTAGATTATTTCGTGCTGTCCCGAGTTGACACCATAAACCGTGACTTCATCATCATCTTCTTCCTTCTCCGGGTCGTCCCATGACTTAAGGCGCGTAGCTGCCAGCCCCTGGGGATCCTCGAAACGTGTTCTTGGACCGAAAAACATGAACAGATGACCCGGGGTAGCCTTCCGGATACCGTAAGAGTGACCATAGGGGGGGAAGACCAGCGATTCACTGAATGCCGACTGAAAAATCAGAACTAAAAAGATGAGTTTGCGCATTTTGTAAATATAGTTTACTTCACAGTCTATTGGATCGATTTATTAACTATATTATAAAGCCGATTTGCCGGAATTTGACTGTAAAAAGTACACATCAGTCTTAGATCCAGAATTCAGGCTGAAGCAGCAACATTTACAATGGAACTTCAATGAAACCAATAGTGCTTGCGATGGTAATCTGTGACTATTATTATAGAGACTCTTCCTCTGGAAAAAGCATCCTTGCAGGAACTTTCAGCTCGATCAACAGCCCCAGCTACCCTTCCAAACATGGCAACTGTGCAATTTATGTTGCTTTGACAGATGTTGCATCCCCGGGTTCCGCCCAGCTTATATTCCGTAAGGAAGGTGGTCCGTTTTCGATGGAACTGCCACCCTGGGATGTACAGGCGCCCGAAAACCGCAGAGTTGTTGTTGAGATCGGTGGCAATATAAACGGTCTGCCGCTTCCTGAAGAGGGTAACTACGAATTTGTCCTGCTCTGGAATGGGCTTGAGATCGCCTCCAGAAGGCTTAATGCGGTCAAAATAACTCTGGAACCGAATGAAAACCCGGGATCTCAAGAGCCCTGAAACAATATTTTGTACAGAGCGAACGAATTTATATTTAATTTATTGTCTGCTCGCAATTTGTTAAAACCTTAACAGCCATAAAGGATCTTTCAATGGACCTTCCGGCAATCCTGATAAAAATTACTGGTTTGATACTGCTGCTCTGGACTCTTTTTTCTATCTATAAACACGTTCAGGACAAAAAACGGATCGCAAAAGAAACCAAAAAAGAACAGCACCAGTCTGTCTCAGAACAGATACTCAACAACATTCTTCTTTACCTCTGGCTTGCTTTCTGCCTTGTTTTCTCTGTAGGTATGATGGTAAACAACTAAGGTTCTGTGAGATAAAAGCATTGTCTCACTACCTGAAGCAGAGTATCGAGGGAGCAAACAGCTAATTCACTTTGCCTCGTTTTTTCTGATCGCTTTACTTGAACAGTTCAAGTAGATTGTCTGCTGAAAGCTGCTTGAAAATTGACACTTCATTCTGGATCACACTGTTTGTAAGCAGCCTTTTCTTTTCCTGCAGCTCCATAACCCGCTCTTCTATAGAGTTCCTTGTAATCATCTTGTAGACAAAAACCGTGCGGGTCTGCCCTATTCTGTAAGCCCGGTCAGATGCCTGTTTTTCTGCACTGGGGTTCCACCACGGATCGATATGTATCACATAATCAGCGGCAGTCAGGTTGAGACCGGTTCCGCCGGCTTTCAGGCTGATAAAAAATACTGGCGCTCCTGTTCCATTTTGAAATCGATCAACAACGGCCTGTCGGTTTCTTGTTGCACCTGTAAGTATCTCACCAGGAATCCCGGCTTCAGCTATCATTCTCTTTGCAATCTCAAGCACCGTTACAAACTGGGAAAAGACAAGTACCCTGTGCCCCTCGCCTGTTATCTTCTGTATCGTTTCACAGACCATACGCAGTTTGCCTGAATCACCCGTGAAAGTCGGGTCCGCAATAATCGGGTGACAGCATATCTGGCGAAGCCGCAACAAGCCTTCAAGTACCTGAAATCTTGAAATCTCCGGCTCATCGTTTTCTATCGACTTCTCAACCCTGGTGCGGTAAATGTCACGTGTGATCTCATAAATCGTTTTCTGTCTGGGGAGCATGTCTGTGTAGATTACGATCTCATTTTTTGGAGGAAGCTCTTTTGCAACCTGCTCCTTGGTTCTTCTGAGAATAAATGGAAAGATCAGTCTTCGAAGTGATTCTGCGGCATGTTCATTCTGATCCCTGTCAATGGGTTTGATAAATGTATCCGCAAATTTTCTGATTGAACCAAGCACCCCAGGGCTAATGAAAGAAAAAAGTGACCATAACTCTGCAAGATTATTTTCTATCGGTGTACCGCTCAGTGCAAGCCGGTATGCACAATTAAGCTGCTTTACAGAACGGCTTACCTCAGAAGAGGGGTTTTTTATCGCCTGCGCCTCATCGAGTATCACGTAGTGGAATTTTCTCTCTTTTAAAGATTTGATATCCCTGAGAACAGTTCCGTATGTGGTCAGAACCACATCAGCCATATTCATCACACCGGCATACCGTTCTCTGCCTGTACCATGATAAAGAAGCAAATTGAGATCGGGGGCAAACTTTTTTGCCTCCCTCTGCCAGTTAAAGAGCAGAGAAGCAGGAACGATGATAAGTGATGGCTGTCCGCCACCAGTCCGTTTCTCATTAAGCAAAAGTGCAAGAGTCTGAACCGTTTTCCCCAGCCCCATATCATCGGCCAGACAACCTCCCAGCCGATGATCTTTGAGAAAATAAAACCATTCGTATCCTGCAACCTGATAAGAACGCATCACTGCATTGAACCCCTCCGGGATCGGCCTTTCCTTTATTCCAGAGAAGTCGCGAAAGGCAAGTTTTCTGCTCTCAAATTCCGCATCACACCACTTCTGATCTGCCATTTCAAAGAGTTGATCGGCCAGACAAAGCTGGGCCGATGGTATTCTGAAAGATTTTCCTGACTCATCTGTGTCAAGAACTGAGAAGATTGCCGCAAATTTCTCAAGCCAGTCATCCGGGATAACCCCCGATGAGCCATCACTTAAAAGTACGAACCGGTCTTTTTCTCTCACTGCTTTTATCAGAGCTGCAAGGGTTGCCGGTATCCCCCCTACACTCATGGATACTTCACAATCAAAAATTCCATCCCTGAATGAAACCTGCACGTTCAATTTCGGCTGAGAGTTTCTGGCGTTAACTGTTTTAAGGTTTTCCTGTCCGTATATCTCAAAGCTCTCCCGGGCGAGCCGGGGCAGCTCCTGAAGAAGCCATATTCTGGAATCCCCTGCTGGTGTAAAGACGCCTGTCTGGTACCTGACAAGATCATAAGAGGCCAGTTGAGCAATGATTGATGTTTCTCTTGCCCGGGAGCGCATTACCTTGTTTACACACCCGTTCTCCAGAGGAACAAGACGGTAAGCGGAAGAATCAAAACAGGAAAACTCAACAGAGCCTTTAAGGTAGGCAAAGCGAAGCTCCACCAGAAGCATGAGGTCACTTTCAGAAAGATAAAGGCGGGCGCGGGGTTTTTCTCCGGTAATTTCTACTACTTCGATTTCTGTTTCATCAGTCTCTTCAGCAGATGATACATCGGGGTTGGAACTTTCTTCAGGCGTGTTCCAGTCTATCCCGACCTGAATCGCCCCAGATGAGTTTGCGGCATACATTACAGCAACTACATGCTCACAGGCTCCTCCCAGAGAAAATCCACAACTGCAGTCATAGCTGAACGAGTTTGAGTTCCTGCTTATAACTACCCTGTATAACCGCTCGGCTTTAACTCCGGCAACTATATCATTTCCGGAAAAGTAAAGCTCTTTTACTTTCCCTTTTTCAAAACAACACCTGCCGTCATCTATAATCGTGGGAAATGCAGCCTTACTGATCTCTTGTGCGGTGAAAATTGCCACTGAATCTGATTCCGAATTCCAAAAAAGATGAAAACCAAATTCTGAAATCTGGAAAATAGCTAATGGGTCTTTGTGATCATAACGGGTTTTTTGAGCTTTATAACGATGAAATATCAGGTTTTTAAAGGTACCTTTTTTGCTGATGTGAATCAAAAGCCTGGTAAGAATAAATCTGCTGCAGTCTGCTGCTTATAGCTAAACTAAAACAATCATTACGTAGGAGGAGTTTATGGTTAGAGGCATCGGTTCATTAGTTCTATTGGCAATATTTATCTCTTTCCCTGTCTCTTTGGAAGCGCAACATCAATGTTCTCTCACGATACGGCACTGCTTGTTGTAAGTGCAACCCAGAACTCAAGAGATAATGAGGGCTGGTGGAGTGAAGACCTGACAGCCTTTAAATACGATGAAAAGCTGCGTTTGAGTAGTTATTACAATTATTCTGATGATATGTTACTCAGCACGACACTTTTAGAGAATCCTTCAGACTCTTTGATCATATCTTCTGACTACAGAGGCTCAGAATCAGATGGTTTGATTACAGGAAAAATTTATAAATATCATCATGAAAATCTTGATAGCATAATCAAGAAGATATACGATATCGATTCCGGCATTAAGAACCATGCAAAAGAGGTGATTAAGTATACACCTTCAGGGAAAACCAGCTCAATTACTTATTATGACTGGACAGATGGCGGATGGGCAAAGGTCTCACGATTCTCATATACATACAACCAGAACGATCTCCAGAAACGGTATATTAGAGAAAAATGGCTGGAGCAGCAAGCTGACTGGGAACTTACATACGATGCCTGTACATACTATGGAAAGGACACTCTTTTAGATTCGTCAATTACCAAACAGTTTTCGGATGGCGTTTTATCAAGCGCTGCATATATTTATTTTTCTTATGATAATCTCAAAAGGTGCATTAAGGAAACAGTGTACGTTATCAATCCATCTGTTTCTTCAGAAAAGACACGCTTACGGCGCACTACTATCAGCTACTCTTTTGTTGAAGACAGTTTAAAAACTGACAAAGTACTTTACATCTGGAGCAATGGTGAATGGGTTAAAACCAAAAGATATCTCATTACATCAGATCTCGAGAATAAATGTGTGGTCACCAAGACTCTGACCCCTGAGGGGAACGTTGAATACTGTGAACGGATGATCAGGAGCTTTGATTGTCAGGGAAATATCCTTGATAATACCCTTCAGTACTGGGAAGAGAGCACATCGTCATGGATAGATGTTGATAGATTTCACAAAGAATACAATTATTTAAATCGGGCTTTAAGTGCCGAAAAAACAGTTGCTTTTTCAAATAGAAAACAGCAGGTTTCTATAAACTGTTCAAACAATCTTCTGCAAATCGTTGGAACTGTAAACGGTATTTATAAAATTGAACTCTATAATCTTAACGGACGTGTTCAAAAAGCAATGGAGGTCAGGTTTGGACCTGGTAAAATTCATGTACCTTTGGTTTTAAATAAGAGTGTATCTGGTCCGCTTATTGTCAGGTTGAGAAACAGCACAGGGAGAGTAATACTGTCAGAGAAAGTGATAGTTGGGAAATTTTAGTATGGCCTAATTTATAGTTAAAACCTTAAAATCGCAGTTGGATGAGGCAAAAAATCGTAATTTGTTGAGCGCTCAAGCTTTCAGGCATCTTGATTTTACCACCTTGTCGATAAGACCCGCAATGCCTTTGAGCCTTATCATCTCAACATCTAACGGTTTTTTGTTTTCACCAATTGCGACTTTTAGGTTAAAACCATGTAAAAACAGGGCGGATGCCCATGTGATGCAGATGCTTCCGCCCTGCAGAAAGCTCTGGATGTTAATTAGACCATATATAGGCTTATTGGTTTTTGCAAGTCGGCATTTTAACACTCGCAATTT
>CAYLVN010000138.1:0-8201 GCA_964387115.1 uncultured Fibrobacter sp. | reverse complement strand
ACAAACGATGAAGATCCGATTTACAAAACATGGGCAAAGAAAACAATCGGCGATACATACAACTGCATTGGTTATACTTTCATCGGACCGCTGGCGGCATTTGAGGTCTGGCGTCAGGGACTCGGCGGTGCCGGTTCGCTCAACAGCAACATCGGTTTTATCGAAAGCAAGGTGAAAACCAGCGGACTTTTCAACGGCATATATCAGAACAGCGGCTGGGGAACTGCCCGCGAGGCCGGATCCGCAGCTTTTGAGTATGCACTTGCATATGTTACCAATAACACCGATGCTGCAAGAACGCTCTATCTCAAGCGTCTTCAGGACCACGTAAAATGGGTTACCGGTTATTATGGCAATCCCAAAAGATCATATGTCATTCGTTTTAACGGATCTCCAGCAACCAACATACATTACCGTTCAGCGGCATCTGGTCCCACCGGAGGCCTGGTCAGCGGTCCAAATGGACAAGAACAATGGAACAACGATGGCTCTGCAGAGTTCTGTGAGGTAGCTATAGACTACAATGCAGGAATAATTGGTGCCGTTGCTTTCCTGAAGGCACTGGAAAACCCTGGAGATGCTGTAAAAGTTAATACCGCATTTACTGCTACAAACAAGAGTGGTGCCGATTTTACATCCCAGACCGTTAATTTTTCAGCGGCTTTCTCAAAATCAGTCGCATGGACAATCAAGTTAGCAGGCGATTTCGGGACAAAGACCTTTACCGGAACCGGAACAAGCATCAACCAGGCCTGGGATGGATCTGCGGATCAGGGATTTTTCCTGAGCGGCGAACTTGTTTCTGCTTCACTGTCAATCGATGGTACCATCATAGCTTACGACATAACAAAGGCCGCAGGTTTTACAATTCTTATCAATAAAGCCAAACAACCTCCGGCAGGCCAAAATGACGTTCTGGTTGATAATTTTGATGATAAAGACATGAACAATCAGAAAAATGGGACCTGGGCTGCAATTGGTACGGGTACAGGCTTTAGAGCAACTACAACAACCTGGGTTACTGAGAACAATTCCAGTGCTCTGCAGATTAACTGCAACGTTACTTCAAACTCAAATACAACTTATGCGGGAATAAAATCTACATTCAACGCCGCTGGAACACCGGTTTCTCTTGGTGCAGCTAAAGCCGTTGTATTTGACATGAAAGGCAGCAAAGATGCTTTTGTGAGTGTGGAGCTTGAGCAGTCTAATATTACAGATAGTGCATACTACAGCTTTGTTGTGCCCGTTAAAGCAGCGGTAAACAAATACAGAGTCAACATCGCTGATTTTAAACAACCCTCATGGAAAACAAATCCTGTCGCTCTTGATCTTAACAGCATCAAATCACTCCGTTTTACCGTTTACGATTCAACAGGCATTTTACGCCTTGTTTTGGATAATGTTTACATCGATGGACTTCAGACAGTTGTCTCTTTTGGAACGGGTATGCATGAGAGAATCATCCAGAATTACCTGAAACCTGCTGTTTCAAACGGATCACTGATTTACCGTATCCCCGAAAATCTCAACAGAAATGTTGAAATCGCGGTATACAACATGAGCGGCAAGCTTGTTCTCAAACAGGGGCTTAATCACCCCAACAATGGAACTGCATCGGTTTCCCTGAAAGGAATCCCGGCTGGAATGTACACAGCTGTACACTATATTAATGGGAAAAATTCCGGGTGCAAAATAAATTTCATTAATGCCCGATAAGCTAAGAAGGTAAATAAGAATTAACAGAGAAGTTTAACAAAAAAAACAGAACCTATCTGAATGTTGTGGATTTTTGAGGACTTTTTGTTTAAATTACTTGATAATCTCTATTTTAAAAGGAATATAATCTAACTTAGTTTTCATAATCTTTTTGAAGGGGTGTGTAGTATGTCTATCTTCCGTTCCATTCTAACCGTCGGTCTTTTATGCTCTGCAGCTTCTGCTCAGGTTGTTTTGACCGCTCCCGCTTATATCGATGATTTCAATGATGATTTAACCGGCAGCAGCCCGCACCAGACTTCTATAGGCGAGGCCTACGGCAGTATTACACAAAATGCACCCTGGGAAGGTGGGGGTTACTGGTACTCCTTTAAAGACTCCAAAGGATCCAGTGTCAAAAACGGTGCCGGAGAAGAGGTAAAGTCCTCAAATGGGAAAACAATAAATACTGAAGGCTTCCTGCACGTATCACTGACAACAAGTACCAGTACTGACAAGTATGGATATGCGGCGATCGGGTGCAACCTTATTGGCGAGGGTGACTATGTTGATCTGAGCAAAATGACAGCTCTGAGCCTGAAAGTAAAAGGATCCGGTACTGTCAGACTGAAATTTGAAACAAAAGATTTCGTGGATCTCGCTGCTACCTGGGGAGAATACGGCTATATAATTGAACTTACAGCAGACTGGAAGACGGTAAATATTCCCATTGCCAGCATTGTCCCGGAAGAGTATGGTCCTTTGTACGATGAAGAGTGGACCTGGAGTCACGGGGCTGCCAATGTCTCCAAAATGGCATTTCAGGCCAAATATGAAACTGGTGATGTGGAACTCTATGCTGACGATATCCAGATTGTCGGCATGACATGGGCAGATTTTGGCTGGGAGCCAATGAGTGTTATCTCCTCAAGATCCATTAATAACGGGGCTTCCTTCAATGTTAATGCATCGTCAATTTCTTTCAACCTGTCACAAAACCAGAAAGTGGACCTCGCAATACACGACATTCTCGGTAACAAAGTCCGCTCTCTTTACAACGGAAACGCTTCTGCAAAAACAATCAGCTTTAACAGCAACAGCCTTCCTGCCGGGCGTTACCTTATCGTTCTCAACAGCAAAAATGGCCGTTACACTCAGCCGATTAATGTTGCTAAGTAACTATTTTAATCCAGTTTGAAAGATTCGGGGCCGCCAGTTTAACTGCGCGGCCTTTTTTTGAGGGTTCAATCTGTTACGGTTTTAGAAGAAGGTGCCCTCAATACAAGTAATAAACAGGAATAAAGAATTTCGGGAAGAGGGTGTTCCCTCTTGCGCTTCAGCCCGGTTATTAAACCGGTCTTCCGCTATTACCCCTTGCTGTCCACCATTTGCAAAGGCAGGTAACAGCATCACATTTTCAAGTTGTCCTTGCAGCCGCACTGACGAACCGGTGGTAGATTAAATTTATTATAGCCTGCAAGATTTATGTATGTACTATTTTTAAAAAATGTAGCAGTTCTTGTTAAAAGATCAGAATGAAATCAGGTTTCGGAAGACTCTCTTGAATGGTAAGGATGCTCGGTAAGTGGGTAACTATCGTGCTTCTTAAATAAAATCTACACAGAGTTGCTTGTATTCACCCCAGAGATGAATTTTGGATTTAACGAGTTAAGTCACTGTTTCACCCCAGAGGTGAAACGCCATCGAAGAATCAGCCCGCTCCATCCTTTCTTTTGCGCCAGATAAACCGGTAATTTCTGCCGAATGACCTGTGAGTCATCTTCGTGCATAAAACTCAGTGAGTCTTTGCCGATAAAATCAGATGGCTCATATCCGAGGGTGGTTCTTATTGCGGGATTACTGTAGATATGGTTTCCGTATTTATCGATAGCCCAGATCCATTCCTGGCTTGTTTCAATAATATTGCGAAATCTCTCTTCACTTTTGCGCAATGACACTTCAATCCGTTTTCGTTCTGTAATATCTTCAGACATCACAAAAACTTTACTGGCAACGGGCACACCATAAATGAAGCATGTTTTTATGGAATTATCCTTGCAGGTTATCTGGTATTCATTACCGAAAATCTCGGTCTGTTCCACGATTGCCTTATGGACACGCTCTGTCCAGTCATCAATGACAATTCTGCGGTACGCTTCATCGGGATAAGCCTTGACCCACCATTGTTCCAAGGTTGGAATATCTTCATGCTGGAATCCCAAAACTTTGATGGCTTTCGTATTGATATACTCTATAACGCCATCCATGCTGATCAGGGCCATTGCCATGGGGGCTTGATTGACGATTTCTGAAAGTGGGCTTCATTCTTAAGGATAGTCAGTTGGGCATGCTTACGCCGGGTGATATCGACTCCGACCATTCTTTTGGGATTGCCGGATTCATCCCATTCTATTACTTTCCCCGTGCAGATGAACCAGACGGTCGAACCATCTTTATGATGATAGCGCTCTTCAGTGCAGAAGGGGATTTTGCCATTGCATGGTCGAAAACTCTTTACACAGCCAGGGGAAAAGGTAAAAAAAGAACCCTGATTATCTGAAAAGATATTATACCAAGTGGCATTACTTTTAAAAAGTATCATTTTGGCAAGGTGAATTTGGGAGCCGGGCAGATTCCACCCGGAGGTGAAAGAAGAACTTTGGATTTCAGTCACAAAGTCATCTCCGGGGCTCGAGTCCCAGAGGTGAAATAATGACTGAAAATTGGTAACGACTTAACTCGTTAAAAATCAAAAAGTCAACTCCGGGGTGAGGCACATGTTTATATAGAAGTTCTTGCGAAGGAAACGCTTTCCTGGAAGCCTTCCACCTTTCTGGTAGTCTATACTATGACACTCATTCCTTTTTTGACAATAACAGACTCGCCAAGCCCTTCCTTCGAAATCGCACCACATAGCCCCTCTGCAGCCTTCTTTTCACCATGATTTACAAACCAGCGAATCGCTTTTCCGGGAATAGACCTGGCCCATTGTATCAATTCATTCTGATCCGCATGAGCGGAAAACCCGTTCAAGGTGGCAATTGACGCCCTTACTTCACGCATCTCGGTTCCGATAAAAACACTCTTCTCGCCTTCAATCAGCCTCCGTCCAAGCGTTCCCTCACCTTGATACCCTACAAACATTACTACGGTGTTATCCTGATTGATATGATTCTGTAGATGGTGTAAAACTCTTCCCCCGTTGCACATCCCGGAACCTGCAATTACAATAAATGGCGGGACAGTTTCACAGATTGAACGTGAATCCGATGATGAGATTACGTGATTGAGGCCCTTAAACTGGAGGGGTAGATCTCCGGAGAGAATCTGTGCCTTTGTGGGCCCGTCGTAGCATTCGGCATATTTTTTATAAATCTGCGTAACACGATTTGCCATCGGGGAATCTACAAAAACAGGCAATGGCTTTACTGTTTTTCTCTCGATAAGGTGGTTCAGATGGTAGAGAATTTCCTGTGTTCTTCCAATTGCAAATGCAGGGATAATTATTATCCCCTTTTCATTTACCGCTGTATCAATAGTTGACCTGAACTCCTCAACAGTTTTCTCTCTGTCTTTATGTAAACGATCTCCATAGGTTGATTCAATAACAACCGCATGAACGTTTCTTTCCCACTGAGTAAACGGATCACGGATTATCGGTGTGCGCTTCACACCTATATCCCCGGAAAAAATGACCCTCTTTCCCATATAATTCAAAAGAATATGTGCTGACCCAAGGATATGGCCGGCATCAAAAAGTGTAATTTTTACATCATTGACCTCAATTTCCTGATTGTATTCAATACCCTGCACAAGCTCCAGAGTTTTATTCACCGCTTTTTCATCATATAACGGTTTGCCGTAATCACTCAGTCTTATCGAATCCAGCCAGATTAAGGTTGCAAGCTCCGTGGATGCCGCGTGGGTGATGATTCTCCCTTTAAATCCGCTTCCAGGAAGCAGGGGTACTCGTCCGGTGTGGTCCAGATGCCCGTGTGTGAGTATTACTGCGTCAAGTTCTGAAACTGAAAATGGAAGCGGTCGCAAATTTTCTGCCTTGTCATTATCTGTGCCCTGAATCAATCCGTAATCGATCAGTAAACGCGTGTCACCACACTCAACAAGAGTGCAGGAACCGGTAACCATTTCCGCCGCTCCATAGAAGGTCAACTTTATCTCAGACATTTAATACCCTCATTGTTAATTTTTCAGATGAATGTTAAGATTAAGGTTGGGGTTGAGAAATGCCTGACTCACCTTAATCCACGATCGCTTACCATAAAAATAACCTCCTTCAGCTTATTCACAAGGTAATATTGAGTAAAAAAAGTAAAACCTCATCCTTTCTTCAACTGGCCCGTAAAAATTATGGAATCTTAAGCACTGTAGTACTTAACTTATGCACCCGGATCAGGGCGAATTGCACTTATCCCTTGTGCATAAAGGTTTTCACAAATCGCAGATGTTCCACCCAGTGTGGTGCACCTGCGATTTGTTCAAGCCTTTCTGCTACAAGGTCTAAACGCACTTCGCCCTTCCCGGATGCATAAGTTAGGTAGTAATACCCTTTATTCTCACCTCTGCCCTGTTTTATTTTTAGTAGGCTATACTGCTTAAACCTCATTTAATCTTCATGAAACTGAGCAAGAATTAACAACTACTCCTCTTTTATGAAAAATGGATTTTAGCCGTATTTTTATTCTCTGAATGCTTATGGGTACATCTAAAAATTCATTTTCCGCTGCGGCAGGCTGACAATTCTACTGTGATACCATCACACTCAATCGAATTCTCGCCTGGCCTCCCTTGAAATCTGAATATCAGAAATACCCTTATTTCGATCAAAGCCGCACTAAATGTCGAATTTAAAGGAAATATGAGCAAACTCACACGTGATCCGGTTTTACCTACACTGTTTCGTATGGCTGCACCCATGCTTGTCGGAACCGTTGCCATAAATACTTACAATTTTGTAGATACGATGTTTATTGCCAGATTAGGAACCATTCCTCTGGCAGCGATGGGATTTACCTTTCCAGTTGTTACACTTTTAACATTTGTCGCCGGAGGTATAGGAACCGGAGTCACCACACTCACATCGCATGCGCTCGGAAGAAAAAGCCGTGAGGAAGCATCAAGGATAGTAACCCACGGTATAGGCCTTGTGGTAATTGTGGCAGCGATCATTTCTATCATCGGCTTTCTCACAATGTCATCTGTATTTTCAATGCTGGGAGCAGACACCCAGACACTTCCTCTCGTAAGTAAATACATGAGCTGCTGGTATGCAGGTGCTGTATTCATGGCTTTACCCATGGTAGGAAACGGGATACTTATTTCGCTGGGTGATTCAAAAGCTGCAAGCAGTTTCATGCTTCTTGGTGCCGTACTGAATTGCGTACTTGACCCGGTGATGATTTTCGGTTTTGCAGGGATTCCGGCCATGGGTATGTGGGGCGCTGCACTTGCTACCGTTCTTGCACAGGCCATCTCCACGGCCTGGCTTGCTTATCTATTGATTGTCAAGCACAAAATATTTAAAATCAACAAACTTACCGGTGGAGGTTTCCTTAATTCCTGCAGCAGTATTTTACGGTTCGCGATCCCATCAATTCTCAGTATGATACTTATGCCTGTTTCATCAGCTGTCTTGACTAAATTAATCAGTTCTTATGGAAACGAAGCCATAGCTGCGGCAAGTGCTGCCGGAAGAGTAGAGATGTTCTCCTATATAATACCGATGGCTCTTGGCATGTCTTTAGTCCCTTTTGTAAGTCAGAATTACGGCGGAGGCCATATTGACCGGATTTATCAGGCAAGAAGATATTCTGTACGATTTGCACTCCTTTACGGTATCGTAGTTGCCGCCATATTGTTTATAACTGCGCCTTTAATTTCCAGAATTTTTACCAGTAATGAGAGCGTTAAAGAGATATTTATTCTTTACCTGAGAATCGCTTCATTTGGTTTTGGCATGATGGAGGTTCATCGTTACAGCGGATTCTTTCTGACCGGAATTCATCTTCCTATTCTGTCAACGTTGCTTAATGTTGTAAGAATAATTGTTTTACTTTTGCCTCTTTCATTTCTGGGAAGCAGCCTTTTCGGGATAAAGGGAATCTTTGCCGGGAGGCTTTTGACAGATTTGATTGCAGGGACAGTGGGAATTATTTCAGTCGCAGTATTGCTGAAATTAAAGGTCAGGCAAAGCAAACAGATGGTTCGGGATGGGGTGATCGGACAGGCGCCTCTTGTGGAATCAACACCATCTTCTTTTATACCGAACCCGTTGAGACGTCCTGTCGTTCTGCAGTGATGATCGGGTTGATAAAGGCTGGAGTAGCTGAGGTAGTCATAGAGATCCAGGAGGCTGAGAGCTGAATAACAATTTTATTCCCGGAGGCATGGGCCGTGTTGCCCGCGCCTATTTGACAGAAGAGGAACTGGCGAATCGACCGAAGGTGACAAAAGCGCTCCTGCTTCGCATCAGCTCCTATCTGAAA
>CAYLVN010000137.1:0-8217 GCA_964387115.1 uncultured Fibrobacter sp. | reverse complement strand
TAAAGGCTTTCTTAAATCTTGATGTACCACCAGTGTGGTGCATCTGCGATTTGTCAAAGCCTTTCTGCTGGGATGTCTAAATGCGCTGGTCTCTTCCCGGATGCAAACGCAGGTTTAGAATAAAAACAAACTTCAGAGTACCTACAAAGATTCATTTTCCAGTCTGCTGTCGTCGGCGAATTCTACTGCGCTAAACGTTGCATCGTGCGCTTTACGCGGCAAATTCTTCCTTGATCTCACTTGAAAACTGAATACTCAGAAGTACCCTTTATTACGCCGGTGCAGAGTATTTATTCACAAACCGAAAAGATCCACGTACCTTCTCCAGACTATTTCCTGGTACCTGTTTGCATACTGCTCAGCAAACATCTCTCCCCGTGATACCTCCCGCATTTTTTTAGTTGTGATACGGTCGTAGTGATGACCCAGTTCATGAAGAAAGACATGAAGAAGCTGAAATGCCTTAACTGTCAATATGGTGAAGCGACAGAGGTAAAACAAGCCCTGTTTATTACAATGTACACCAAGGCGTGAGAAAAGGGCTTTGTGCTCAAGATAGTAGTCGGGAGGAACCACTCTCCAAAGATCACTCTCCCACGCACTTATCCCTAACACCCTTCCTGTATACCACCCATCACAGCCCCGCTCTCCTCTGGCTAAAAGCACCTCACTTAATCCACGGGAGATTATGGGCCACTCCGGAAGAAGTCCGATAAAGGCGTTTATATCTTTTCGAGTCACAAAATGACGATACCCTTTGCCGGGAAACTCTCTTCTTATTACAGGCTGTACCTGGTTACCTCCAAAGGCTAAAGCATGAGTAACCCTCTGGCTGCCGCAGTATTTTTGATTTTTAGGATATAGAAATTTTTTACGCATTTTTCATTAGACCTGTAGCAAAAATTGAGCCGCAAGACAAGGCGGGGACGGACTACTTTTTTCTCTTTAGGGATTTTCTGGACCCAAAGCCTGATTGTTTTTAATAAAAGAGAATAAAGAGTTTTTGGAAGAGGGTGCCCCCTCTTTCGCTCAAGCCCGTCGAAGACGCCGGTCTTGCGCTATCACCCCTTGTTGTCCACCATTTATAAGGCAGGTATGGCTATCACATTTTTAAACGCCTTTGCGGCCGCAGTAGCGAACTGGTGGTAGATTAAAACTGGTTGTAGCCTGGAAGAACTCAAGCATGTACTGGAGAGTCGCAAGCTCACAAGTCGCAAGTCGCAAGTCACAAGTCAGGAGTCACAAAAGACTGGTGTCTGTGACAGCCTCGACACCTTCTTCCAAAACTTACCTTTTAACTTAGAGTTTGTGCCAAAATTAGTGGCACGCCAGTTCTGTTGTAACCACTGACATATAGATTGTTAGTGCATTTGGAGGTATTGGCATCGGGTGCTCTGGAAACAGATATCAGTATCTTCCAGTAAGCACAATTTCCGGTTTATCCAGATGATTTGTTTTCAGGATGAATTCACCAAACATTGGTTTGCCTTTTTTCGAAGAATAGATTTCAAGCCTGAATACATGATTGCTGTCAACATCTATGGAATCGGTGGGAATCCATTTGTGTTTCAATGTTAAAGGGGAATTTTGCCACGCGGCACCTGAGGAACCGTCTTTATTTGGTTTAAACGAAACATCCGATATCATTAAATTCTTTTTCTGGGATGAGAGAAATAAGACTTTTGGAGAATTGATATTTGAAGAGTCCAGGCCCAGATAGGTATCTGACATACCAATAGCAGCTTTGATTTTTAAAGTTATCGTCAATCTAACGAGTGGCTCATTTTCAGCATTTGAGTTCACTGTAATACCCTTTGAGATATTACCGCTTCTATACCCTTTGATATTTACCTGAGATTCTAATTTGATCGATTTTCCCGGAGGGACCAGCGAGTCAAATTTCACTACGGTGCAACCACAGCCCGGCCTGACAGTCTCAAGTTTTAAAGGTGCATCACCTGTATTTTTCACAATGAATACAGCGTCAACTTTTTCTACTTTGCCCTCCAGCACAGTACCGCAATTAAATGTCTTTGGCTCTACTTCTATTTTGGGACCGGCAAAAAGGGAAGAAGCTATAATGGAAAGGATAGCAGCAGGATAAAAAGGGCGAAACATAATACCTCCAGGAATTATTTAATAGATCTCTGCACTAAACATATTCAACTAGATCTCTCAAAACTCATTTTGGGTAATATCAAGCTTTCTATTAAAATTAATATTTTTCATGACCACCAGTTGTGTCTTTCCGATTTAATCATTGTCACGGCCAAGATGTGCCTCTAAAGGCACAGTCGAGCGACAGTGGCAGACGGAAAGTGGCTTCAGATGCATTCATGGGTATGACCATGGTAAACCGGGAATAGATTGCATGCTCCTCGCCCGTCGTCATTTCTAATCTTCAATGCTTTAATCCTTAATTATATATTATAGATATCAAGCATACTGTCAAATAATTATGATGATTCACCAGAACAAAATGAGTAAAGATATGAAACACCTGATTACCGGTTCAATAGCAGTTCTCTTCTGGGCTACGATCTCTATTGCAGAACCACTCGACCGGGTAACCACACTTTTTGGTCAGAAGATATTTGTGTCGGGAATAAATGTCGCCTGGAAAAATTTCGGCGGTGATGTGGGAAAATATCCTGTAGACACGGTATGGTTTGCCGAAATGCTTCAGGGCGTAACCGATTCAGGAGGGAATGCCGTAAGGTGGTGGCTCTTTACAGACTGTTCGAATGATCCGCAAATCGATCCTGTCACCAAACTGGTAACCGGCCTGGGCGAATCGACTGTAGCCAATATCAGAAAGGTCCTTGACATGGGTTACTCCCGGGGTGTCAGTATTGACCTTTGTCTGCTATCTTTTGACATGATGAAAACGGGAAAGACAGGTGTGGATATAGAAGCCAACAAGAAAATTCTGCAGACAGATGAAGGGCGAAAGGCGTTTATCGATAACGCGATAGTTCCTCTGGTGAGAGCCATCGGACACCATCCGGCAATTTTATGCTGGGAAATCTTCAACGAGCCTGAGGGGATGGTGCAATCGATCGCGGGTGACTGGGGAAGCATGGCTACGGGAATAGAGATCACCGATGTTCAGAAAACTGTAAACCAGGTGACCGGTGCTATTCACCGGACAGTTCCGGGAGTTCCTGTAAGTAACGGATGCTGGGCCTTTATTGCGGGATCAAACACCATCGAGGGAGACCAAAACTACTACTCCGACTCGGCGCTTACAGCTGTGGGCGGCGACCCGGATGGAACGATGGACTTTTACATGGTTCACTACTATGAATGGGCAGGAACAACCCGTTCACCATTCAGTCACCCCGCTTCCTACTGGGGGCTTGACAAGCCGCTTGTGATCGCCGAATTTCCGGCAAAGGGTCTTTCGGCTGTCGTAGGCAAATTGACACCTGCACAGTGCTGGAACTACCTTTTTGACAACGGGTATGCGGGTGCAATGGGTTGGACCTATACAGCACACGATAACTTCGGCGGACTGCCGGAGGCCGGTCAGGGGATGAGAGCACTGAAGACCTCCGCATCATCAGAAGTTACCCTTGACTTTCCACCATCAGCCATGGATGACTGGTATGCTGATACAACGGGTAAAGCATTGAGTATTGCATCACCTGGTGTGCTTATCAATGATTTGGAACCTACAACGGGGCAATCATTATCTGCATCACTGATCTCACCTCCCTCCCACGGTACCGTTGAACTGAATGCAAATGGTTCATTCACCTATACGCCATCTGCCGGTTATTCCGGGACGGACCGCTTCATTTACGCCTCTGTCGGCGGAGGTGCATCCGATACCGCCACTGCCGTGATCCGCATTCTGGATCCATCCAAGGGTACCTTTTTCGCACCTCCCAGGGCCGGAGACTGGCGGATCTATGCCGGATGGGGAGCGGTCTCTGTTACAGATCTTAAGACAGGGATGGGAATGAATAACCCTCAGTGGGGCAGCGCCTCGACATGGGTAGTGGGAATAGATGTGCCGGTGCAATTGACAGCAGCAGAACAGACAGTATCTGTTCAGGTGCGAAATGATTCTTCTTCACCCTGGGCGACGCTCAAGTTTCATCTGACAACCCAGGGCGCGTTGGGCAATTACGGGCCGACTGACACAACAGAAAATATCATAGTGCTTACCCCTCAAGGGGGTGGCGCAGATGGATTTGTGGAGTACAGGGGGACTTTTGTGCCGGCTTCAGCAGGAACTTATCTTCCCGCACTGCAGTTTATATGGAAAGACACCGACGACAACGGCCCCAACTACAATCACCAGAGCGTCATACGGGACCTGGAAATCTTTCCAAGCAGTGATTTTGTCAATGAGAATTTTACCAGGATTAATTCCCGAGCCGCAGTTTCCGGTATCCAGTGGAAAGTATCCGGACAAATAGTGTCAATCACCGCACCTGGTGAGATGGTAGAGGTAAAGGTGACGGATCTTCGGGGTCGTTTAATAAGTAAACTGGTTGATAAAAATGTGGTACGATGGAAAAATTCTCATTGTACAGGAACTGTAGTCTTGTGGGCGAAAGCCGGGAAATACAGAGATTCGTTTGTGATGCCTGTAGCTGGTAGATAAATATTGAATTATTATTCAGGGCTGAGAGTAAGTTGCAAAGTCTGCTTACTGCCTCATCCGTGACACTCCCTGTATATGCAGGACCGGGTGGATTATTAATCTGCCGGGTTCCTTCTTTCGAAGAGACGCGTCGGGGACCTGAAAGCTCAGGTCCCGTTTGCCCTTATCTTCTCCAGATTCAGACAAGATTTTTCGCATTCCCCGGAAAAAACATTTTTCAATACCAGAACAACTGCTGTGACAATAGTGGCTGTGAAGATCAGCCTGAGAAAAGTACTCATAAAGACCTCCTTCTAAAAGGAAGTTTAGTATGCTTCTCCACCGATGTCAAGAAGATATGACGATACACCGGATCCTTATGCATATCAAATCACGCGGGGGGTTCCGGATCAAGCTTCGCCCCCACCTCTATTCTCACCAGTTCATCCCCGGAACACATTGGGAATGAGGAGCTCATAAACTCCTGAAGTGAAAACTTTTGTCCGGTTTTGACTGTTACTACAGTCTCTTCAGAAGACGCCCTGCTTTTGACACTCTCCACAATTTTCTTTTTAAGTGACTGCGGTGTAAAGCAGTAATTGCATACACCCTCCGGACTTTTAGTCATCGTGCATTTAAGTGCATTTTCCTTGAGAAATGGGAAAATATCAAAGTGAAAAGGCGAACGGAACTCCAGAGAAAATGAGGCAGTTCCGGAATCCTTGCCCTGAAGAGTCATCCAGTTCCTCATGAAACCATTAACTTTATCCAGAGCCGCAGGCTCATTACAGATCTCTTCCAGTACCTGCAGGCAGTCCTCTTTCCATATAAGAGTAAGGACATCCTCCCCGCAGATCCATCCGGTCCCAAGTCTCCCTGAGGTCAGCGAACCACGGAATCCCCTGAATCCTTCCACCAGTCTCTCATCACAGAGCATAAGCGCTCTGGCCAGTACAGATCCCATGGTTTCCTTTGGAACACCTCTTCTGGAACGGTCAATGGAAATCTTGAATGGAAAGAAGCGGTTTTGTACCCTGCTCTTTGAAATCATATCTTTGAGGCTCTGCACCGAATATCTTGTTTCTTTCCTCAGCGAAACTATTTTATCTCTTGTCATCTCTTCTTTGCAGGCCCCGCACCCCCTGCACACTCCTTTATCATCCGTTCTCCCCAGACAGTACCCTCTGTCCTCAAAACGGGAGAGAAGCCCCGAAGCCTCCTCCATGAATTCAGGAGACACATTTATCGCTACTGGCACTCTGCTCTTATCTGTCCATTCGGCCCCGGAGATGACTTTCATGAAATCAAGTCCGCGGACTCGCAGCTTTTTTTTGACAATTTCAATAAATTGGGCCGGGACCTCCTCATAGTAGATAAACCCGCATTCCTGTGCCGCCTCATCGATGGCTGCAATTACAGCGGACCCAGGTGCCCTGGTGAGAAGCTGTGAAAGTGCGTAGTCATCGATGGATGCAGATGAGCGGAACTCAAAGCCTCTGGACCTGGAGATCCGTTCCACCTGAAGCATTACTTCTCTGTAAACTGATGGATCACACCCAGTTTCTTTTTCCAGGGGAGTGAAAGGGAAACGCACAAGCGGTGTCATGGAGAAAATCACCCTTGGATGGCGCTCTGCGCTTGACATGGATTCACAGATAAAAGTCAGCAGATCTTTATACTCTGAAAAATCCTCCTCATTTTCAAGCCCGGTGGCAATCAGGAAAATTTTCAGTTCCCGTATTGGAGCACGCAGAAGCAGACTCAAACTTGAGCGGAGCCTGTAGTTATCGAGGCTCTTATGAAGATACCTGCGCAGTCTTCCGGAGATTCCCTCCAGCCCGCAGGTGATACTTGATTTACCTGCCGCATGAATGAGAGGCAGGATCTCGGGGTTATCGGCGATAAGGTCAAATCTCTGGCTCTTCAGTTTTACATTTTCGAATAACCTGCACATCTGCGCCAGCAGCTCCGGGAAATCTGAATGCATATTGAAATTAAAGCTGTAAAGCTCGACACTGTGCAGCCCCATATTCTTTTTCATCTCTGATGCAGCCCTGACGAGTGTATCAACCGTAAACTCACGGTAGGGCTTGCGGGAAAAGCTCTCAGCACAGAAACTGCAGAAAGAGGGGCATCCCTCACTTATCTGCAGATTTCCTTTACCGGCCTGTTCCTCTCCGTTTGAAATAGAGGCGTTACTGAGGAAAAGGTTTTCTTTCAGTAGCGGTGCGGAAACTTTTGTGGTAATTCTCTCTCTGTTTTCCGGCTGAAAGAAACCCTCAACTGTTTCCATATGCTCAAGAGTCTCTTTTTTCGATCTTCCAGTTTTGAGGCAATGGAACAGCTTTTCGATATTGTCAATTTCCTCTCCGGCAAATATACCATCCACCAGAGGGTCATCACTAAGAAGCGATGAGGTGTAAAGGGCACTTGCTCCTCCCAGTATGACAAGTGGAAGATCAGGTCGTTCCAGCCGTTCTTTTTTACTCAGAGGAATACCACTTTTTCGCAGTACCAATTGAAGGTTCACAAGTTCCTGGACAATAGAGAGGGAAATGGCAAGCATGCTGAAAGAGGATGCCGGTGCTTTTGAAGAAGTTCCCAGAAGCCAGGGGATTTGGTCTCTGTCAAACACGGAAGTATCAGAGGGAGGAGGAAGAAAGGCCATATCAGCGTAGAAATCGGGATCTTTTACGGCTGCCTGGTAAAGAAGCTTATGAGTGAAGGACTCAAGAGTATCGCGCCAGGTCGAGAGCCGCGTTATAAGAATACTGTGCTTTCTTTGCTCAATTTGTTGCGGTTCAAGAGTATTTATCTCTCCCCCGCGCAGCCAGAGGCCGTGGCCGGAAAGAAGGTGGTAGTTGTTCTGGTACCAGAGATTGTAATCCATAGGAGCTTTCTGTGAACTCAATATGAGGATATTGAAAGAAACAGTCTTAAACTGCCTGTTTAGAGCAGCTAAATATACGATCCGACATGTTGGGAATTGCCAAAGAGTGCATCATGATAAAAGAACCCCACTGACCTACAGGCGCAAACTTTCAGAACACTTAAAGATGTTACACTAGTATGCTGATTTACAGAAACATTCACAAGCTTCTACTGTTTTCTTTTATATTTTTATCAATTAAACATACAACCTGGAATATTAAACATTGAAAAAGCTTATCCCGCTTCTGTTGTACATGCTTGCAGTCTCAACTGAAGCCGGCGTAGGTGAGTCGAAGGTTATCACCCTGATTTTTCCATTCGGCGCCCGTTCCTGCGGCATGGGAGAGACCGGTACTGCGCTGGCAGATGATGAATCGGCGTTATACTATAATCCTGCCGGGCTGGGAGTTCAGAACAGCATGTGGCAGGGAGGTTCAGCCGGACATTCTTTTGAGAGTCTCCTTCCACTACTTGGAATTCCAGATCTCTGGCATCTTTCCCTCTCCGGTTACTACCAGCCCTCAAACCCAAATATCGGAGGCTTCGGCATATTCGCGAATTTTATCAACATGGGTGAAAACTGGATCAGTGACGCTTTGGGCACAATTGGAATAGCTCAGAGCTGGGAAGGTGTAGTTGCCCTGGGGTGGGGAAGTAATTTCCGGGAGCTGGGAGACACGACCCACAATTTC
>CAYLVN010000136.1:0-8264 GCA_964387115.1 uncultured Fibrobacter sp. | reverse complement strand
AACACTTCCAGCCCTTAAGGCAAAAGGGTTTGAGGAACCTACCGAAATACAGGCACTGACAATACCACTCATGCTGAAAAATGAGATTGACATAATAGCACAGGCCCAGACTGGAACCGGTAAAACTGCTGCATTTGCACTTCCGCTGATCGAGACTCTTAAACAGTCCAGAAAACCTCAGGCGCTGATTCTTGCGCCTACAAGGGAGTTGGTAATTCAGATATGTGAAGAGATAAATTCCCTTAAAGGCCCCAATAAAATTACTGTCGCACCGATCTATGGAGGACAGTCTATCGATCTTCAACTCAACAAACTGCGCGGCGGTGTTTCTATTGTGGCAGGAACTCCCGGACGTCTGATCGATCATATCAACCGCAAAACCCTTTTACTCGATGAGGTACAGTATGTGATTCTTGATGAGGGTGATGAGATGCTCAACATGGGGTTTGTTGAGGATATCGAAACTATTCTGGAGCATACGCCTCCGTTGAAAAGAGTTCTTCTGTTTTCCGCAACCATGCCCGGGAGAATAAAAGAACTGGCGGAAAAGTACATGGGGCCCTACAAGCACCTTCGTACCAGAACCGAATTAACAACCAGTTTGACGGATCAGATCTATTTTGAGGTTGCTCAAAGAGATAAATTTGAGGCGCTATGCAGGATAATTGATCTTGAGCCGTCTTTTTACGGAATAGTCTTCTGCAGAACAAGAATAGAAGCTGATGAACTGACCTCACGGCTTCAGGACAGGGAATATTCCGCAGAGGGGCTGCATGGGGATATTTCTCAGGCACAGAGGGAGAGCATTCTCAGAAAATTCCGGAAAAAGCAGATAACAATTCTAGTTGCTACCGATGTGGCGGCCCGTGGAATTGACATAGTCAATTTGACTCATGTTATTAATTTCTCATTACCTCAGAATCCTGAAGCTTATGTTCACAGGATAGGGAGGACCGGTAGAGCCGGGAGTCAGGGTACAGCGATCACCTTTGTGACACCATCAGAATTCGGGAAACTTGGTTTTCTAAAGCGGGCTGTGAATGTAAAAATTCAGAAAAGAGAGATTCCGGAAATTCAGCAGATCATTGATTCGCGCAGAAATAGAATAACCGAAACAGTATTGGCACTTGCTTCAGGGGAACCAGATCATCTGTTTCTGTCCTGGGCTGATGAACTCCTCAAGGCAGGTGAGAGCCGCAATATTGTTGCTTCACTTTTGTATCATTCCTTCTCTAAAGTCATCGACAAAAGCAGCTACCGCCAGATTACATCGTACAAAAAAGGCGAGTCCGGACGTTCTCTTGTTGAGGAAGAAGGGCACTCCAGGCTCTTTATAGCCCGTGGCAAAAAGGATGGGATGACAAAGAAAACTCTGGTGGAATTTATCGTAAAAAAAGCTGGCGTTCTACCCAGGGTTATTGACCAGGTGGAAGTCTTTGACACATTCTCTTTCATCTCGGCCCCCTTTGCAGAGGCAGAACAGATTCTGGAGCGGTTTAAGAATTCAGGTAAGGGGAAAAGATCACTGGTCACAAAAGCGAAGAAAGCCGAACATACAAAGAGGAAATAGCAGCATCCCGCCTCGTATTCTACAGGAATACGCTTTCTTTGAACAGCTCTGGTATAACAGGCAGCAGTACTGTAGATTGTTATTAACTGACTTATGCACTCGGATCAGGGCGAATTGCACTCATCCCTTCCCGGGTACATAAGTCAGGTATTAAGCAATCGCATTCACCACCAGACACCTGCTCCAGGAGGGTAAAAATGAGATACTCTATACTGCTGTCTCTTCTCTTTTTCCTGTCATTTTTTCAGATCTGTAGCGCAGTTTCACTCGACAGTATCGGTGAGGGTACATGTGCAGGTTTTGTGCCGGTGCCTGCGGACACTGTAAAAGACACCTCTTTTCTTGAGGGTCATACCATTACTCTTCCTGATGGATCAGAACTATACAAACCATATTCGAATCAACGTACTGAGGCTGTCATACCTTCGGTAAAGACAAATGTAAAAATTATCGCTGGTGACGGGTTTGCGCACGGGAAAGTAGAACAGGTTTTCAGTAATCCGTTTGATCTTCCTTTTGAAGCCACTTACATTTTCCCGCTACCCAATAATGGTGCAGTACACGCAATGGAATTCCGTACCGGCAGCGGTGTTTTTCATGCCTCACTGCTTGAGAAAGAGGCGGCGAAGGCGCAGTATGAGGCG
Organism: uncultured Fibrobacter sp.; assembly: GCA_964387115.1. Classification (GTDB taxonomy): domain Bacteria; phylum Fibrobacterota; class Chitinivibrionia; order Chitinivibrionales; family Chitinispirillaceae; genus JAAYIG01. Next base: position 6,050 of record CAYLVN010000136.1, on the reverse strand, counting down.
GCAAAGCAGCATGGCTTACAGGCAAGTCTTCTCATGCAGGGACAGGATAACATTTTTGTTCAGAAGCTCTGTAATATCCCGCCCCATGACAGTGTAAAGGTAACAATTACATTCAGCATGGCTCTGGCATACAGCTCCGGTATCTACGAACTTGCTTTTCCCACAGTGGTAGGGCCGCGTTACAACCCTGCGCCGCTGCCGAAACGATCAGCAAATCCAACGTACCTTCCACCTGAAACAAGAAGCGGCAGTTCGCTTGATTTCACGATTCTCATTGTAACCCCCTATGAGATAGATGACTTGTCGTGTGCGAGCCATGAGGTCAGTAAGCAGGGGGGGAATCTGGAATCGGTACTGGCTGCGATGGGCATGATTGAGGCTCAGGAGCAACTACCCGATGGTGTTAATCCTACACTTGTGAGAATGACTGCCCGTGAGACAATCCCCAATAAGGATATCGTAGTGCGCTTCGGCCGCAAAAACAGCGGAAGAGATGTAAGCGCGTTAAGCTGGCATGATGGAGAACAGGGGTATTTTGCTATGAGTATCTTTCCGGATCTCATTGATACAGCTGCAGAAATCCCGAAAGCTGTTGACATGACATTTGTAATTGACATTTCCGGATCAATGTCTGGAGCGCCTCTTGAAAAGGAAAAAGAGATTATGCGCGCCATGATTGAACATGCCCGTCCTATCGACCGGCTCTCTTTCATCGCTTTCAATACGACTATAAGCAACTGCTTTGATGAGCCTGTAGAGGCTACTGCTGAAAATCTGGCCGTTGCGCGTAAGTGGATCGACAATTTACAGGCAGCCGGAGGAACGGAAATGCTTACCGGGGTCCAGAAGGGACTCTCTGTTCCAATTGATAAGGACCGGGTAAGGATCTTGTCACTTATTACAGATGGTTATATCGGGGGAATAGATCAGATCTATTCAGCCATAAAGAACGATCCCAATGGAACAATAGCTTTTACATTCGGAGTCGGCTCAAGTGTCAACAGGGAGCTTATCGATGCAGCGGCTGCTGCCGGTAGCGGCGCTGCAAAGGTGGTTCTGCTTTCCGATCCGGTGGGCCCTATTATGGACGAATTCTGGTCAAGAGTAAGGGCTCCGCAGCTTGCCGGAATTTCACTTGGCTGGGGTGGAGAGGTTTCGGACCTGACTCCTTCAGTGGTACCGAATCTCTGGCTTGGGCAACCGGTTACCATTTTCGGAAAGTATGGCAGTGGCGGGCCCCGGAAGATTGTGCTAACCGCAAAAAAGGATGGCCAGACAATCAGTGAAAGCTATGATGTTTACTTTGTTCAAAACAATACATTTGTCGATTTTGTACCGAAGATGTGGGCTAGACAATCTATTGAGGTGCTTGGAAATGACCAGGCTGCATTTGGTGACGGGCGTAACAAAGAAGCGATCCTTTCCTTGAGCCTTGAGCACAATGTACTCTGTAAATACACGGCATTTCTGGCTGTGGCCGATTCGGGTGTAAATGAGAACGGTGAGATGATTTCAACGGAAATACCCGGTGTCATTCCTGAAGGTGTAGATCCGTATATGTCGGGGGCTATTTTCTTGCAGGAGGTTGATTCAAGGGTGTACGGCTCCATATCCATCAGGGAAGAGAGGCTGGAACGACTTAATAAAAAGGCATCTCTTACGATGAGCTTCAGAAACGGTGTTCTGGATATTGTTTTAAGAGATATTGACGGCAGAAAACCGGTTCATATTGATATCTTTGACATGAAAGGCCGCAGGGTAGGGAGCTTTTATGCAAGCAGTAAATCAGGGACACTATTCTGGAGCTGGAACTTTAAGAAAAACAATACCTCTCCTGGGATGTATACAGTTGTGATACGGGCACAGAACACTATTTCCCGTACGGTTATACTCTCAAAGTAGGTTGATTCTTTAATCAGGGAGTAGTAGAGGCGTCCGGCCGGACGCCTCTACTACCGACCTTTTCAGATTCAACACAGGCATTCTGCCTTCTTTATATTGTGTCAAAAAATTAATATTAATGAGAGGAATTGTTCTTGAAAAAAGAATATCTGAAACTCTGTTTTATTTTATGCTTCTCCCTGGTTCTGTTAAGCTGTGCCCAACAACCTGAAATTCCGTTCGATACTAATGCCCCGGGATTCTGGAGCGGGTTGTGGCACGGATTTATTTCCCCCATTGCCTTTATCGTAAGCCTTTTCTCCGATCACCGGATCTATGCTTTTCCAAATGACGGACGCTGGTATGATCTGGGTTTCATGCTGGGAATTGGAGGCTTTTCAGGGGGAATATTCGGTTCTGCACGCAGAAAGTAAACGGAAACATTTCAGCAGGAGAGTTTTTTCAGCCCGATATCCTCATTCCAGATTTCGGAATTATCTTTAATAAAGCTCTGCATAAGAGAAATGCATTCCTGATCCTGCAGAACTGTAATTTAAATAATTCAAATCAGTCCCGGGGATCATTTACAGCTGCAGCTGTAATTTTAGAAGCTTTCCAGCTTTTCATCAGCTTTGCAATATTAAGATCGGTGCTGCTATTGGGGGCTGCTTTCGAGGGACTTACCATCCCCGCCGAAACAATTGACTTTATGGCAGCCTCTGCGCTGATATTTATGTACTTAACTTTCCGTTCTGGAACATAAAGTAAAAAGCCGGATGTGGGGTTTGGAGTTGTAGGTACAAAAACACAGACCGAAGGCTCTCCGATGGCGTTGGAGACTTCCTCATTATCTTTTGATGTAACAAACGCCAGACACCAGGAGTCCTCTTTGGGATACTCAACAACTACAACTTTGCCGAGAAAGTTTTTGGATGGACGGGTAGCTACATCCATAATCTGCTGAACTATCAGAAACACCTTGTTAAGAACCGGTACACTCACAATCAGGGCATTGACCATTTCAATGAGTTTCTTGCCCACATAATTCTTTGCTACAATGCCAATTAGAATTGTAAAGCTTAGGATTATCAGCAGTCCGATTCCGAAAGGGTAATCTACACCGAAAACCTTAGGTACTATATTATCAATCCAGAATACAAGCTGCAGAATAACCCATACCGAGATGACCGTAGGAGCAAGAACAATTATTCCCGTAAAGAGGAATGATTTGAGTCGTTTGAAAACTGAATTCATGTTTTTCCCTGTCCGTTCAAAATTTCAACTACTGATTCTATAGAGAATGTTACATTATAAAAAATTACAATTCAATCAGCATTTCTGCACTTGCGTGACCTGTAGTTTCTGATCATCTTCTCAACGCTGATCAATGGAAGCACGATCGCGCCGGCCAGAAAAGACTCTACCCATGCACGCAGGTCAAGAGGAGATGATCCAAACAGCTCATTCATAAAAGGCAGATAAACAAAGCCAAGCTGAAGCACGATAAGAAGTAAAACCCCGACAATCAATGTGCTGTTGCTGAAAAAGCCGATTTGAAAAATTGATTCTCTGAGAGAACGGCAGTTAAGAAGATAGAATATCTGCAGGAAAACAATGGATGTAACGGCCATTGTCTGAGCTTTGGAAACTGCGGCAATTGTACCTGCCGCAGTTTCCCGGTTGAAAACAAGCAGGAAAAGAAGGACCCCCACAACTGTCATCAAGAGAGCAACCATGACAGTTCTAAACAGAACAAACCTGCTAAGAAGCGGCTGTTTGGGATCTCTTGGAGGGCGGTTCATTATGTTGCGTTCTTTTGATTCAAAGGCAAGAGGAAGGGCCAGACTGACAGTTGCGACCAGGTTTATCCACAGGATCTGGACCGGTGACATCGGAAGCAGCGGTACCCCATTGATGATGGGGAAAAAAGCCACTGCCACAAGCAGAATCAGCGCTTCTCCCAGGTTTGTCGGCAGAGCAAATGCCAGTGACTTTATAAGATTATCATAAACTCTTCTGCCTTCTTCTACGGCTGAGACGATTGTCGCAAAATTATCATCTGTTAAAACTATGTCAGCAGCATCTTTTGACACATCTGTTCCGGTAATGCCCATTGCAACACCGATGTCGGCTTTTTTAAGAGCCGGCGCGTCATTGACTCCATCACCGGTCATCGCCACCACTTCACCATTCTCCTGCAGCGCTCTGACAAGCTTCAGCTTGTGCTCCGGGGCTACCCTTGCAAAGATGTTTATTTCCGAAGCTACATCATTCATTTTTGATTCTGCCACATGGTCAAGATCCTCACCTCTTAGAGAACCTTTTTGAGAAATAAGTTTCAATTGCGAACCAATTGCTGTTGCCGTAGTCTGGTGATCCCCGGTAATCATCTTGACAGTAATACCGGCGCTATGACATTTGTTTATCGCAACTTTCACCTCTTCCCTCGGAGGGTCGATCATCACCTGAAGTCCGATGAACTGCAGATTTTCGTCTACATCACTGAATGTCACTGTCTTCTTGTCAGCTCCGGCTTCTTTTCTTGCAAAGGCAAGGACACGTTTACCATCAAGACCAAAGCGCTTTATCTGCTCATGAACAAGTTCGGTTTCTTCATTACTGAGATTGCAGCGTCGGAGAATTATTTCCGGTGCACCTTTGATATAAATGCTTTTCTCTGAGTCGGAACTGTTAAGTGTAGCCATGAATTTGTATTCGGACTCAAAAGGAATAGCATCGATTCTTGTAAACTGCTTGTTAATCATCTCCGGAGGCAGTCCTGCCTTGTATGCTGATGTCAATAAGGCGCCTTCGGTCGGGTCTCCCTCGATTGTCCACTTGTTATCTCTTTTTACCAGATGAGCATCATTGCACAGTACTCCGGCAGTGAGCAGGCTCTTTATATCATTTGGAAGAGATTCATATTTTCCACTTTCAAAGCTCAGCTCCCCGGAGGGATCATAACCGGTGCCGGAAAAGCTGCCATCATGCTGCAGTGTCCAGATATTAACAACTGTCATCTCGTTTTTAGTAATAGTACCGGTCTTATCGGAACAGATAACTGTAGTGCTGCCCAGGGTCTCAACAGCCGGCAGATGCCTTATAACCGCCTTGCGGTTGGCCATTCGACGTACCCCGATAGCGAGCGCGATCGTAATGATAGCCGGTATTCCTTCAGGAATAGCTGCTACAGCCAGTGTAATAGCGGCCAGAACAGCATCTACCAGCGGATAACCTCTGAGCATGGCAACACCAAAGAGCACGGCAGCGACCGCCAGTATTACAATGGTCAAAGTCTTTGCGACATGTCCTATTGAGCGGGTAAGCGGCGTCTCAGGGTTATGAGTCTCACTGAGCATGACATCGATTTTACCAAGCTCTGTTCTCTGCCCGGTTTCAACTACAACTCCTTTTGCTGTTCCAAAGGCCAATGCTGTGCCGTTGAATGCTAAATTTTTCCTGTCACCCAGTGATACCACGTTATCAATTGTACTGGCATTCTTCTCTGATGGCAGTGACTCACCGGTCAATGCAGACTCAATTATCCTGCAACTTCTTGCCTCAAAAATCCTCAGGTCTGCAGGCACTTTGGACCCTGACTGAAGCAGAACAATATCACCCGGGACCAAATAGGCAGATTCAAGTGTAACCGGGTGCCCATCTCTCAGGACAACAGCTTTCTCCGGGACCATTTTTTTCAGGGCCGCGATCTCCTGACTGGACCGGTATTCCTGAATAAAACCTATCGCCGCATTTACAACAACAACACCAAGAACAACAAACCCGTCAGTCACCTTGCCCATCAGAACGGCAAGAAGGCCCGAGCCTAACAGAACGAAAATCAGTGGGTTGTTTATCTGGCGGAAAAGCAGGGTCCAGATTGTATCACCGCCTTTTTCCGGCAGTTGATTGAGACCGTATTTTTTTAAACGGAGCTCTGCTTCGGCAGACTGCAGCCCGCTTTCAGAGGTATTAAGGTCCAGGAATACTTCGGAGATTTCCTTCTGGTACCACGATTTCGCATTGTTCATATCCACTCCTAAAAAAAATGAGACTTTTGCCAATAGGAAAACAGAGGCAAAAGTCTCACTAAGCTTTTTTGAGCCCTGCAGAACCAGGCCTTCAGGCCGTGCTGGTGATTCTGCTGCGAGTAGTTACTCCCCTTTGCG
>CAYLVN010000135.1:0-8287 GCA_964387115.1 uncultured Fibrobacter sp. | reverse complement strand
TGGCTAAAGAAAAGGATGCCACCTGCTGCCCTCCGGGAGTTGAACGGACGTCAGGATCTTTTCCCAAATTACCTACCAGAATGACTTTGTTCACACCGGCCATAAATCCTCCAAAAAAAATGATGGGTACATCAGAAGTTAGTACTTTAATATGATCTCAAAACAGAGTGAAAGCAAGTAGTAATAAGTGTCACTCAGAATAATTCCGGCCGCTAAAAGCCATCAGGCCAAAAGAGATAATTCCAGCCCCAAGAAGCGTAATGGCCAGAGGTGCAGAGAGGCCCGGTTCTTTCTTTTTGAGCTCCTCAACATGATTGATCTTTCTCCAGAGTTTAAGCTGCAGAGAGTTTTCTGACACAATGCGGGAATCGTAATGCCACCCATCCTCAACAGAAAAGGTAATCTGTGAACGTTTTCCGGAAAGAGACATCAGGGATTCCTGGTTAATAATCTCCATATTGCTGATTACCGGATTCTTAAGAGAGTCAAGCTGAGGTGATTTAACCTGTGCTCCATAAAACTCAACAACCATTTTCTTCATGGATGCATCATAATAAACCCAGTACTCGTTTGGGCAGCTGCTTAGAGGAATAGAGAGATAGTGTGTTATGGTGGCGTTGTGGACTTTGGGCGCACTAAGCTTCGGAATTCCCAGCAGTTCAATAACCTGTGCCTCTAAAGCCAGAATCGACTGCGGCATCAGAAGCGCAATCAAACAGATCAGATTCAGATTGCCGGATTTCATAATCTGCTATGTTTCTCCTGGTATAAATCAGGTACACTGAAGTATTATAACTTTCTTTGCACTTTTCTTCCACACATAATTTGATTCACCTGCTGCCCGATTCTGACCGCCAAGCCAGCTTCATTGAGAAAATAATCTGCCGGAGCGGAAACAATTGTATTTTATACCTGACTTATGCATCCGGGAAGGAACACCATGAAATACGAACCAGAGCTCAAAACTGCACTTGCCAGCGCAGTAAAAGCCGGAGCCACTCAACTAGAATTCCAGAATAATCTGAAATCCATAGTGTTGAAAGATGACCGGTCGCCTGTAACTGAAGTAGACAGACAATGTGAGAAGATGATCAGAGATGAACTTCTTGAAGCCTATCCGCAGGATGGTTTTCTGGGAGAAGAAACAGGCGATCATACAGGAACCAGCTCAAGAAGATGGATTATAGATCCGCTCGATGGGACGCGTCCGTTTATCAGGGGAATTCCAACTTTCAGCGTCCTTATTGCCCTGGAAGAAGATGGCATCCCGGTTCTGGGAGTCATTCACCTTCCGGCACTTTCCCTGACCTGCTGGGCAAGCCGCAACCGGGGAGCTTTCCTTAACGGTAAGAGAATCCACGTTTCAACAGTTGACAATCTTGAGAAAACGATGGGAAGTGCTCTGGGGTTTGTGGAAAAGAGTGATACCAGGGAGGGTAAACAGTTGTTCTCGCTGATGGGCAAATGTGATTACAACTACGGATTCATGGATGCTTTTTCGTATGTCTGTGTGGCAGCCGGAAAACTCGATTTCTGTGTAAACCTGCTTGATAAAGCCTGGGACTGTGCAGCTGCGGCTTGTATAGTTACCGAAGCCGGAGGAATGTTCTCTGATATAAAAGGTGTGCAATCAGTTCATAACGGCTCGTTTGTGCTGTCAAATGGTATCCTTCACAACCGAATTCTTGAGTTTTTCGGGGATAACTAAATTCAGCACAGCAATAAGTCATGACATATTTTAAAATATTTGCCAAGTATCACCGAAATCAGTATTACTGATTCTGCAACTAAAACCCTAAAGCGGAGGGCGCATTGTCCAACTCACAGGCCAGAAGATCTGAACAGGCAGGAATTTTCCATTTTTTTCGTGAAATGGGTTCTGCACTCATTATGGCGCTGATCGCCATCGTCTATGTAATACAGGCATTCAAAATTCCCAGCGGTTCAATGGAAGACAGCTTACTGGTCGGTGATTTTCTTCTGGGGCTGAAATTCATGTACGGAGCTCCAATCGTACCCTTCTCTCAGGAGCTTGGAATAACCACACGTTTCCCCGCTGTTACAGACCCTAAGGCCGGTGATGTAGTAATCTTCAGGTACCCGGGTAATGACAAAAAAGATTACATTAAAAGATGTGTCGCCGGACCGGGATCTGTGGTTGAAATCCGGGGAAAGAGTCTGATTGTGGACAACAAGGTGGTCCAGACTCCACCACGCGGCAAATACCTCAATGATGGTCAGCTCGACGAGAAAATAACAGATTTCAAACCTCTTAAGGTACCGGCAAAAGGAGACATCATAAAAACCGGCGATCTTCCGACCAGGGAATTTCTGTTTCTCAAGCACCTTATCCGTCAGGAAAACCCCCGTTCCAAAGTAAGAGTTGATTTCCAGCTTTATCTCGATGGGGAATTTTCCAACAATCAGACTGTTCAGATGATAGACCCCTATACAAGGCAGGGATTCCGCATAGCCTTCGGAGATCTGAGATTTGATCACGATGACTGGACAAGACTGGAAGGCCTTTTGTCTTATGTCAAAGATTCCTTCGCCGGCAGAGAAGTAGAAATAAAAAAGCTTCTTTATATAAATGACAAGCCGGTCAATGAATACAAAGTCAAGTATGACAATTATTTCATGATGGGTGACAACAGGGATAATTCACTGGACTCACGTTACTGGGGATTCCTCAACCGCAACTACGTAAAAGCGAAAGCATTCATACTCTACTTTTCGCTCGACAAGCAGATCCCGGCCTGGCAGCTGCCGATGAAAATCCGCTGGGAACGCATAGGCAAGCTTATCAGATCATGGGACGGAATCGCAGGGATTCCGTCCACCACGAATTGAATTGATTATTATCTGACTTATGCATCCGAATCAGAGCGAATTGCGCACTTAGCCCCTTCCCGAATGCATAAGTCAGCATTACATGCTTTTCATCAGCGCCGGCTGTCCTGTAACCTGTATGACATCACGCCAGAGCGGGCTCTCAGGATCGATCCTGTTGCGCGTCGATACTGCAAGCTTCATAGGAACATGTACATAAGTATTGTTTATCAGGCTGATAAGCATCTTTGTCTTTCCTGCCATACCCGCATGTACCGCGTTGGTACCAAGGCGAGTGCAGTAAATTGAGTCGCTGGGGTTTGCGGCTGTACTGCGGATTATATAACTGGGATCGATATACTTGATATTGATCTCCATATTCTCATTTTTAAAATAATCGGATATCTTCTGCTTGAGAAACAGACCTATGTCATCCAGTTTCCTGTTTCCTGAGGCGTCCCGACGAATTTCAGAATCGGGAAACAGATCCTGCCCGGCTCCTTCAGCCGCAACGATAACAGCGTGATTGCGGGACTCAAGTCTCTTTTTCAGATGAGCAAGCAGCCCTTTCTCACCTTCAAGTTCAAAAGGAATTTCAGGAACAAGCACATAGTTTACATCATTGGATGCAAGAGCCGTATGGGCGGCTATAAAACCGGACTCCCGCCCCATCAATTTTACAAGACCTACTCCGTTTATAGAATCAAAGGCCTCGACATGGGCCCCGGATACTGCTTCCACAGCTTTAGAAACGGCAGTTTCAAATCCGAATGATTTCTCGATGAAACTCAGATCGTTATCGATTGTCTTTGGAATTCCAATAACCGATGTCTTCAGGCAGCGCTTTTCAATCTCTTCCGCTATCTTCAGGGCACCCTTCTGTGTGCCGTCTCCACCGATAGCAAAAAGAATTGTCAGGTTCATCCTCTCGATTGAATCAACGATTTCGGATGTGCGCTCACCATCTCCTCTTGACGAACCAAGTATAGTCCCGCCCATCTGATGAATCCCTGTAACTACATCAGGCGTCAAATCAACAACCGGCAGACCATAATCGGGAAGAAATCCCCGATAGCCATACTTTATGCCGGAGATTCTCCTTACTCCATACTGGTACCACAATGTCATTACAACCGCACGGATAACATCATTGAGACCAGGGCACAATCCTCCACAAGTGATAATCCCTGCGTGCACTTTTGATGGATCAAAATAGATGAATTCCCGGGGCCCGGCCTTCTCAAGAAGATCTTCCCTGGAAGGAGTATGACTGGTGCCCGGATGTGCATTGATGTTGTAGATAATGAGCTCGTCATCAGACACATAATTTGCGATCAGATCACCGGTTGTCTTGGAAAGCGCAATAGGCGAAGGTATATTTGCGGTCCCAAGAGTCGGGACAATAAAGTTAAGCGGTTCCACAGATTCTCCTTTGGGTTTTATATATTACATTCAGAATTCAAAAACAAAGAAGCATACAGGTTGAAAAAACATAGACTACTAAGTTATTTTCTGGTAATGTATAAAAAAAGGATTTTTGCAGTTATTTCACTCATTATGGTTTTTTCCTGCGCTCACCAGATGACACCCGGAGGTGGGCCGGATGACACAACCGGACCCTCGGTTCTCTCTATCACACCAGTCACAGGTTCTGTCAATGTAGACAAAAACACTGAAATCATCCTTACTTTTTCTGAATGGATCGCAAGCGGATCAGAACGCGGGATTTCAATTTTTCCTCCCGTAGAATTCAAAACAAAAATAAAAGGCAAAGTCCTCCGGATAATGCCCGATGAGCTTTCAGATTCCACCACTTACCACGTGGAGATTAACTCATCACTGAAGGATCTTCGCGGAAACCCTGTCTCAACCGCTTACAACCTTGTGTTCTCAACCGGTCCGACGCTTGACAGCGGAGGAATTGTGGGCTGTGTGAGAGATCCTTCAAGAAAATTCCTGCAACCCAAAATTGCACTTTTTTCAGAAAAAGAACTATCGGATACAGGCCTGGTCGGCCCGCCCTCCTACCTTCGTCAGACCGACAGTACCGGCCATTTCAGATTCAACAACATAAAAGCCGGCAAATACAGGGTTGTTGGTTATTTTGATGTCAATAACGATTCTCGTCTGCAGGCAGGCACGGAGCAGGTTTTCATGCCGCAGGACTCTCTGATCTCAGTAAAGAGCCAGCCCGGGCCAGCTGGTGTTGCACTCTTTCCGGCTGTTTTTGATACGGTTTTTCCCAGAATAATTTCTCTGCAGGCTTCCGATAGACTCATTAACGGAAAATGGAACAAACCCTTCGATTCCCTTTCTTTCAATCAGCCGGAAATAGTCATCGAGAATGCAAAGAACCCCTCTGAGAAAATCACTGACTTTAAATATTTGCACCATACAAATATGACCTGGTTCTCCATAAAAACCGCAGTAACGGCTGAGAAGACAGAGTACAGATTTATCTATACCCTGTCCAGGAAAAGCATCCCCGGATCCTATAGTGATACCGTTGCATTTAACGGCTCTGATTCAGCTGATACGGTGCGGCCTGCACTTAAAAAATGGGACTCTGATAACGCCAGAGATTTGAGACCATTACTGAAGATGATATGGACAGAACCGGTGCTTCTCAGAGATTCACTTCTGATGACCGGATCATCTGGAGATACTGTTTATGTCTCCTCACCCGGAAGCTTTTCTGATACTACCACTGCGGTCATATTGAGTGATCTCAAACCCGGAAGCAGTTACCAGATGGTACTTTTTGACAGTTCAGGAGTGGATCTGAGCGGTAATGTAATCGCGTTAAAAGACTCATCGGATACAGTGGCTAACATTGTCATCACCACACTGGATATTGACAGTCTGGCAACAAGTCTTGGGGGCGGTGCAAAGTGCCTGAGCAACAGAAGCAATATCAAATGGATATTTTCTCACTTCAACGGGAAAACCTATACAACAGATAACAGCTTTGGAGCATTCAATTTCAGCATGATTCCTGCCGGCGAAGGTTTTATCGGTTACTTTGAAGACAGAAACGGAAATGGACTCCCCGACCCCGGCAAGCTGGTCCCCTGGATTGGCCCTGAAGAACAAATGATGTCACCCGATACGGTAGAAGCAAGAGCAAGGTGGGATATAGAAGGACTTGAGATCCCGGTGTGTGAAATCTGCAAGTAAGTAATACTTTACTTAGTACCCGGATCACGATCGAAGTGTGAGATTCAAGGGTTTCACCCGCTTTGCAACTGCAAGCAGTTTTATCAGAAGCATCAGCATTGCTGTTCCGGAAACACCCATAAGCGGAAAAAGTACCGCAGGCCCGATTGCCATGCCCGCAACCCCTCCGGCCAGGTCTGATGCGTTAAGCTTTCCCCATTGATTTGTTCTTCGGGTTACAAACTGAGCGCCCGAAAGAAATCCCATCCCAAGATTGCAAATCATAAAAAGCAACAGAGGCGGATTGTTACAGGTTATTAGAAGTAAAAGAGTTGAAAAACTGAAGGCTCCAATTATCAGATCGGAAAAAGGAAACTTTCGAACAAGGCTCCCAGTAAAAAATCCAAGTGAAAGAGCTGCCATCAGCAATGGAATTCGCGAGTAAAGGGTCCCGTAATTTGACTGATACAGAAACAGAATCCCCATTGAGTAAATTCCTGAAATAAAGCCTGTTGTTCCAACGGAAATCTCCGGAACCGAACGCATGAACAACGGCATCAGAACAAGAAGCATCACCACCGGGATCAATACAAACAACAACGGTGAGATACCAAACCGGTCAAGGTAGAGCCTTATCGACTGAAAGAGCAAAGATGGTCTGTCAGTTGAATGAATCTTCCGGGAAAGAGATGAGTTGTTGATATCAGAGATTCTTTCGGGTGTCAGCGAGGGCAATATGTATGATTTGAGATAAGGCGCATCAACAGCGACAGTGTCCGGCAATTTAAACGGCATGTCGGAAGCTATAAATGTACAGCCTTCACCAGGAAATATGCTGCAATGTCTGAAGACTCTTCCAAGGGTGTTCATCAGGATCTCTTTTATCTCTTTCTCCTCTGCTGTAAGATATTCCTGGCTGAAGGGAAGGGTGAAGGAGAAGACCCCCGAATCATTCATGATCTGTTTCATTTTCATGAAGAATTCCTGTGTGAAAAGTCTCCCGGATGAAAGGTTGTCTGGAAGCTCCGCGCCGGAAATAATCACATCAAACTTATCTGTAAACCGGAAAGACTCCGGGGAACCGTATCCGCAGTTTTTGTTTGCAAATGAAGGATTGTACTCGAGACAGACAAACTCAGATTCACTGTATTTGCTGATTTCTGATGAAAAACCGCGATCCTGAACAAGCAGCACCCGTTTTTTGCCTCCGGAAAGAGACATCGGGATATGTACAGCCTGTTCCACTAAAGGTTGGGGGATTCTTGAACGGTAAACGTAATTATTCAGGAGAACAGCGTCGTTATTTTTGGTAAATGCGATCTCACCTTCCGGCCCATAGGTTACTTTTGTCCCGGAAGGGTATTTCCACCCCAGTGAGAAACCGTTACAAAGAACTGCCAGGACAATCACCGAAACTGACAGGACAAACCATATCTTTTTCTGGAGAGTAAAAGGCAGAAGTATGCACCCTGCGGCAGCTGCAATAAACATATTCGGGAAACCCGGCAGAATCATGACGGCTGTGAGAAGAAGCCCCGCAATTCCGCCTGCGTTATCGTATTTGTAAAGTCTTCTCCCGTCATGCTTCACTGCAAGCATCCCGAAGATTAAACCGGTCAAAAAAGAAAACGGTATTTCAACCGGAATCAAAACAGCCAGCGCAGTAAGAGGTGAGACAGCCTCGCCCGGAAGAGAAAAAAACCTGACACTTCTTACGATGTAAATACCGGATAAAAAGAGGGTAATAAGAGAGAATGCACATGCAGGATAGGAGAATCTGCCTGTAACTCTTCCGGCCCTGCTTCCGGCTGCACCGGCGAGCAGCCAGATCGAGAGGGCAAATCCCAGAAGAAGCTCATTTCCCGAAAAAACAGAAAGAAGTTCACGAATCAGAATCATCTGGGCAGAAGCAGCAAAGAAACCGCACAGAGCGGCAAAAAGAAACGGCTGCTGCTCCTGCCTCAACAGGCTCATTCCTGGAAATGCTCAGCCTGATAGGTCTTCACAAGCGATGTCTTCCATCCGTCCCTTTGCATTCCGCCTTTGAGGGCCAGATGTTCCAGAAACATCACTTTGTCCGGAAGCTGTTCCCAGACCTGAGGAAGGAATGTGGACTGGAAGGGCCCTTTTTGAAGAATGACACCGTGAACCCCCGGTCTCAGTTTACTCAGGAGGTCATCAGGACCGCTGTATTCAAGAGGAACAGGTTTAGTGAGAACCGAGACCTCTACAGCGATTCTACCCAGTTCATCCTGTTTAACAGGAGAAAACCTGGGATCACTGAGCGCCGCATTTCTGGCAT
>CAYLVN010000134.1:0-8314 GCA_964387115.1 uncultured Fibrobacter sp. | reverse complement strand
CTTCAAGCCTTATCATCCCAACATCTTACGTTTTTTTGCTCCCCCCATCTGCGACTTTTAGGATTAAAAGAGATCCAACAGTCAACAACAGAGGTCAGATGGTTTCAATAGTAGTCGTATGTACCGGGAATATGTGCCGGAGTGCAATGGCAGAGGGGATTCTGAAAAAGCGCCTCAATGATCTGGGACGCAAAGATATCCTCATATCATCTATGGGAATTCATGGTCAGGATGGGAATCGTGCTGTTGATGAGGTTGTAAAGGCATGCATCGATAATGAAATTGATATTTCTACCCATCGTTCACGTGCGCTGGTGGCCAGTGAGCTTAAGGAAAGTGATCTAATATTTGTTATGGAGCCTGTGCAGAAAGAATTTATCTCTATCTTTTTTCCACAGGTAGTCGACAGGCTCTTTCTTCTGGGGTGCTGGCCGGGAGCAGATAATAAAAAGGGAATTATACAGGATCCGATGGGCGGCAGAAAAGAAGAATTCAGAAAATCATTTAGAATAATAGCTGATCACATCGAGCGGATACTTCCTTTTCTGCTGGCACGCTATCCTGGATAAGAACCGCTTTTTTCAGGCTGTCAGATTCCATCCGCCATCTACCTTGATCACCTCTCCGGTAATATAGGGCGTATTTACCAGAAAAGCAAAAGCATCTGTCAAAGAACTGAGATCCCCTGTTCTCGCTAAAGGAATTTTTACGGACAGAGAATTAAAATATTGCCTGCTCTCAGAATCTGCAGGAAGCATCGCGCCGGGGGCAATGGCATTTACTCTGATCGAAGGCGCAAACAGAAATGCCTGCTGACGGGTTATTTCCTCTAAAAAAAGTTTTGAAATCCGGTAATTTTGAAAATTGATGTTTGGACGTTTGATATTGGCATCAGTGATGTTTATTATCCAACCCTTTTGGACCAATTCATAAAACCTGGTTGCCAGCCTGATTGGAGCTATTGTATTAATCCTAAGGATCTCTTCCAGATTATCAACGTTCTTCAGGTTGCCTTCTGAAAATGTCGATGCGCTATTCACCAACCCTCTTAAAGTAACTGGAAGCTCAAAACTCTTATCTATGAGGTTATCAGCAGAGAAATCGAGGTCCTGTTTTATAAAATATACCAAACCTTTGTACGCGGCAGAGTTTGAGAGTTTAAGACACTCCTTTGAGCAGGTACTGCGGTAGTGAATGATGACCGCATAGCCCATCTCCAGAGCCTTGCGTGCGAACTGCAGCCCCAGTCTTTTAGCGCCACCGGTGATTAGAACAGCTTCAGGTTTTCTGGCCATACCAATAAATCTCTCCACCTGCATGATTTAGTATCTGTTCTACAGGTATTTTAATATAGAAGGGGGCAAACAGAAACTGCAGTAAATATTTTTGATTACTGGACCAGTGTTTTACTTTTTAACGGGAAATATAATGCATATTCACAACCTGCTTCTTGATTATCAGAATGATTCCAAATGCTGTGGAGCAACAGTGGGTACCTTGATTTCTTCTACCGGTAAAAACTGCCTGTGGGAAGATCGCAAAAGTAATGTTGTCGATGTGGTGGTTATTCATTACATAAGTGCCGTTCAAATAGCTCCGCGACTCTCATTTAACAGGGATATGATACTTAAGATATTCTGTGATTATGGTGTCAGCAGTCATTATCTGATCAGCAGACGGGGAAAAGTCATGAGGCTGGTTCCTGAAGAAAACAAAGCCTGGCATTGCGGTGGAAGTGTCATGCCGGAACCCGACAGACGAACTGGTGTCAATGATTTCTCAATAGGTATAGAACTTATGGCAACAGAGGAGAGCGGATTTACCAGGCTTCAGTATGATTCGCTTTGTAAACTATGCCTTGAAATTGAAAAAAGGCACGGGAAAATGTTCACGTATCTGGGACATCAACACGTTGCCGGACAAGAGGCTGTGAGAATGGGTTTAAGAAAAGAGCCTAAAATCGATCCCGGTCCAAAATTCGATTGGTTTCTATTTAATTCTACCCTCCAGAGACTTCGGTATTGCTGAAGTCCGTTTATTTGCAAAACAAGTTGGAATTAACCATTTTTCCAAATCTACTTGATAAAAGTTTCGAATAGTGTAATGCGAAGGAGAAGAACAATGCCCTGCGTTTACAGACCCATCATGTCGTATGTCCTTTTTCTGGTTCTGGTTCTCTTTACGGCCCAGAGCTTTTCAGATGAAACCTTCGACAAGCTCATTGCTTCCGGTAAATACAAAGAGGCACTTGATTATGCAGACGAGAAAATTTCTCCATCAGACCGTGATGTGATGGTATGGATAAAGATGGGCCAGGCAAACGAAGCTCTTGGAATGACCGAAAAGGCACTGGCGTGCTTTCTTGTCTCCTGGAGAATGAACCCCAATGACTACAACGCTCTTCTTGGCGCAGCCAAGGTTTACAACAAGCTCGGCCAGCCCGATAACGCCATCAACATGGCAAAAAAGGCGCTGGATCTGAATTTTACAGCCGAAGCAAGCTGGGAATATGCCAGAGCCTGCATAGCTCTTGACAGATCGGCAGAAGCAAAAAAAGCTCTCGAAAAAGTGATGCAGTCTGATTCGGGAAACGCTATCGCAAACAGAGAACTGGGAAATATCTACTACAATGAAAAATCATGGGTTCAGGCTATTCCCCTTCTCAAGAAGATATACAAGTCAAACCCCGATGGGGATCTGGCATACAAGATAGGTAAATGCTATGTAGAAGCCGGGGTGGCTGATTCTGCGCTTGTTTACCTGAAAATTGCCCAGCAGAAAGGCACTTCCTCCGATGTCTCTATCGCTCTGGCCAGGGCCTATTATGGTCAGAAAAATTACAAATCCGCAGCTGTAGAATACGACAAGGTGGCCGGAAACGAAATGACAGCTCAGGATTTCTACAAATTCGGAGTCTCTCTGGAGAAAAACGGTGATAATGCGGCTGCCCTTAATCAATTCAAGAGTGCAGTCACCCGATTCGGCTCATCAAAAGACAATGACGCACTCATGGCTCGGGAGAAAGTAGGGCGGGCCAGGTTAACTGATCGTGACTTCAGTTCAGCGATCAATGATTTTCAGTTTATTGTTGATGCTGACCCTAAGGGAACCGTTGTTCCGGAGATCTATTTCCTTCTCGCTGAAACTTATCAGGGTCTTGACAATAAAAACAAGGCCATCACGAGTCTCGAAAAAGCGATCTCTCTGAACAGCAGGAATATTGAAGCGTATGCCCGTCTGGCAGATCTTTATCAGAAAAATGGCATGCCTGACAAAGCAAAACAGACTTATGAAACGATGATGAATCTCAGTCCCAATGATCCTAATGTCTACCTTATATTGGGACAGTATAATATAAAATCAGGGAAATTTGATGAAGCACTGAACCTGCTTGAGAAAAGCAACTCTCTGCGCAAGAGCGCTTCAGCATCAGAGGGTATTGCAGTTGCCGCATATAATCTCAAGAAAATTGACAAGGCAAGGGATGCGGCAAAGACCGCTATCAGCCTTGATGCAGGAAGCTGGGATGCGAGGATAATACTTGCCGGTATTCTGATGAAAGATAAAAATTACCAGGCGGCTCAGGAGCATCTTGAAAAGATAGTTCAGAAAGAAAGTTATGATCTCAAGTATCTCGAGCAGTTGGCTATCTGTTATGACCAGAACGGCAATGAGGAAAAGCTTGTTGAGATAGATAAGAAAATCGCCTCATTGAACCGGAAAAATGTTGACTCAAGACTCAGACTGGCCCGCTATGCAGATAAAAAGAACGATGTGGAAACTGCGCTGACATACTATGGTGAGCTCTCAGAGCTTACCCCCAAAAATCCTGAGGTTTATCGCAGACTCTATGAATTATCTCTTAAAAAGAAAAACACTGGCGATGTGATCGTATATATGAAAAAATACCTGGAACTCACGCCAAATGATGCTGAAGCGCATAGAGATCTGGGTGATGTTCTTTACGAACAGAAGAATTTTGATGGTGCGCTGGAATCTTACCGGACTGCGCTTAAAGTCAACCCAGGGATCAAAGGTTTCCATAAAAGGTACGCTGAGATTGTAATTGCCAAGGGGCAGCAGGATGAAGTGATTACCACTCTTACCGGTGTGATAAAGGCCGGGGAGGCTGATCTGGGGACTTATACGACTCTGGGGATGATATTCCAGAAGAAGAAAATTTTTGGTAAGGCAATAGAGATGTACCAGAAAGCTCTTCAGATGGATCCTGCAAATGTCGATGCCATCACAGCTCTGGCATCATGCCAGGCAGCCAATGGGGATCTGAATGCTGCAGTTATCTCTTATGAACAGGTAGTGATGATGAACAGTGGGGCTACAGAAGAGCTTAAGGAGCTTGGAGAGCTGTACCTGAAGCTTGAAAGGGAGGAGGAGGGTCTGAAGATCCTCAAAAAGTACTTAGATAAGAAACCAGATGACCCCAAAGCCGCATTGCTGGTTGGACAGAATGCTTTTGAGAAGAAGCAATATGCTGATGCGGAAAAATATCTGGCACTGGCTCTTCATGGAGCCTCTGCAGATCAGAAGATGATGTACGCCGAGGCTGCTTTTAATTCCGGAAAATTCAAAGAGTCAGCTTCAACACTTGAAGAACTCAAAGCGGACAAGAAAATTAAAGGGTTGGCACAGCGCAAAATCTTAAAAATGCTTGCAGAATCATATGAAAAAGATGGGAAAGAAGAACTTGCTGCAAATGCTTACGGAAGCTATCTCTCTATTGCCGGTGTAAGGGATGAGGATGCTGCCTATAAAAAGGCGTTGCTTCAGGAAAAGAGCAATCCTGCTGCGGCGCTTAAAATCTATGAGCAGAACATTAAGGATTACCCTTCTGATTACAGAAATTTCCTGCGTCTGGGGCTGATCTATTCTGAAAAGAAAGAGACTCTTCAGAAGGCTGTTCCGATGCTGACAAGAGTAACTGATCTGGCAGCATCGGTTCCTGCTGTGTGGTTAGAGCTGGCACGGGTGTACGGAAAGATGGGCAAGGATCAGGAGGAGCTTGATGCATACAGGAAGTATTCAGAAACCGATCCTCAGAATCTGGAAGCCAATACCAGAATCGGAGTTCTCCTTATGCGTAAGGGGTTGGTGAATGAGGCTCTGGTTTATCTTGAGATCAGTAACACTCACAAGCCAAACGATCCTGTTGTTATGGCAATGCTGGCAAAAGGGTATATCAAAACAAACCGCAGCAGCGAGGCAATAGAACTTCTACAAAAGGCAAAAGAGGCTAAGAAGGATGATCCTGAAATCAGATTTCAGCTCTTTGAGCTCTATCAGAAGCTGGGTCAGAAAGACAAGGCTCAAGAGGAAATAAAGGCACTTATTGACCTGAAGCGTGAGCCCAGATATCTTTTACTTTATGCCGAGGCGCTGGTTCTGCAGGGAAAGTATAAAGATGCAGAAAACACAATTGAAGATATTCTGGCTACAGATGCTGAGAACATAGATGCATTGCTATTAAAGGCCAGAATGCTTAATGCTAAAAAGAAGTATGATGAAGCAATCGAGATATATAAAGAGATAGCCTTCATAAACCCGGAGCATCCTCAGGCTCTTTACATGAGAGCGGAAACTCATCTTCTGCAGTCAAAGCCCCAGTGGGCGGAAACTTTCTACAAACGTACTCTTCGGGCTGATCCGAAGTTTGCATTAGCGGAACTTGGTCTGGCTAAAATTGCAAAACTGCGTAAAGATAGTGTTGGCTACAAAGAGCATCTGGAGGCAGCCCGAAAGCTGGATCCTGATAATGAGGAGATCCTGGAGGAAATTAATAAAGCTGGTAAATAAGGGGCATCAAGCCCCTTTCTCATATCTTTCTTTCCAGAACTGCTTTTTGTCCTTTCTTTTCTCTACAGGCCCATCTTTTGCGGTAGAGTAATACTAAAAACAACCTTGAAAAACATCCATCTTTTATATTAATAAAGACAGGAGAAGATCAGGTTTATGCGATTTTCAGCTGAAGAAATGGTCTGAACCGGTAAATGTACAAAGAAAAGGTAAAAAGGAACAATATTGGATTCAGAGAAGACGTATTATATGCAGCAACAGCAGACAAACGATGATCAGCAGTTGTTCGATCTTTGGTTAAGTGGAGATACGCGTGGTTTTTCCGGTCTCTATGACAAGTATAAAAACCGTGTGTTTGGTTTTTTAGTGCGCATGACTGGAGATCGGGAGATTGCAGAAGATCTTTTACAGGAAACTTTTTTTGCCGCACTGAGAAATGCCGATCAGTTTGACAGATCAAGAAGCTTTCTCAGTTGGCTCTTTGGTATCGCGCATAAGAGAACTATAGACTTTTTCCGCCATGCCAAAGTGGAGACTGAGCACAAGCAGGATGCAGAGGCGGCAATAGGGAGTAAGATCGATGCGCCGGATCAGCAGCTGTCAAACCAGAACCTCAGGGGTCTGATAAATGAGGCTGTAGAAACGCTCGATCCACTGCAGAGGGAAGTATTCCTTCTGAGGGAATTGGGTGGTGTACCGTTTAAAGAAATTGCTAAAATAATGAATTGTCCAATAAACACTGCGTTAGGCAGAATGCGCTTAGCTTTGAAAAACATTAGAAAGGAACTGAAAAAAAGGGGGGTTGATGGGGTGCAGTAAGTGGGAAGATGCAGGTTTACTATACAGCTCAAATGAGCTGGATGAGCAGGAAGCCAAAAGTTTCAAGGATCACATGGGCAACTGCGAAGAGTGCAGATGTGAGTACGAGATGTACCGTAAAGAACAAAGCTCATTTTTTACCCCTGAAATTCTGGGTGAAATGCCCTCTGAGAAGATTGATGCCGAAATCAAACGGGTTTGCTCAAACCACAAAAAACATTACACTTCTTTAGGGTTACTTCCGGTCTTCAAAAAAACTTTCTTTTCTGTCTCTTTCTTTGTGCTAGGTTTTATTGTTGTAGGCTATTTTACCCTTAATATCGAAAACGCAGATAAAAACAGACAGAGTATCGTATTAGAAAAAACTCCCGATTCATCCTCACTGGGTTCTACAGAAACTGTGGCAGATGGTTTGAATACGGCAGATTCTCTCAAATTTGATACTCTTAACGACTCTAACCTTTACTATTCAAAAACCCGTGGCAATCTCCAGATAAAGGGAGTTTATCCTGTAGATCTAAAGTAATAAAGCCCTTTTCTTTTTATTCG
This sequence comes from uncultured Fibrobacter sp., assembly GCA_964387115.1. Taxonomy (GTDB): domain Bacteria; phylum Fibrobacterota; class Chitinivibrionia; order Chitinivibrionales; family Chitinispirillaceae; genus JAAYIG01. The sequence goes on along the minus strand of CAYLVN010000134.1, from coordinate 1,135 downwards.
GGTAGTTTTTTTGCTGGTAACTTCTGCTTCCCCCTGATCTTTTTGTGTTATTCCCGCCTCTACATTGTATTTTTCTGTTTTTACAAATATATGAAGCGTTCCAAACTTATTTTTAGACTTCTATGGATCGGTCAGGTCATCACCACGGCCATATTGACCCTGATGATGGCTAAGGCTATGAAAATGCTTTATATACTGTTGAGTCGGGAGTCCTTTTTTTGATTTACTGCACTCTGCTTAATCCAGCTCTTGATGTAATCTACAGGATAAATGAATTCAGGTCTGGAAATACGGTTACAGATATCCCATCCTTTTCTATTCCAGCCGGCAAGGGAATAAATGTCGCAAGAGTAGTCAGGACTCTTGGAGAAGATGTGTGTGTGGTAGGTTTGATGCCAGAATACGACATGAAACGCTCTTTGGAGTTTCTGGAGCAGTTAAAAATCAGGCATCATCTATTTGCTATTCCCGGCGGATTGCGCATAAATACTACTGTTATTGAAGAAGTTACAAACTATAATTCTCATATAAACAGTGCCGGCCAGCAATTACCATCAAGAATTCAACTTGAATTCAACCATTTTATGGAAGAGTATATCTCTGCCGGTGATCTCTGGTGCTTTTCCGGAAGTCTGCCCAGAGGTTTTGATAATGACTGCTATAAGGAATTAATCAGGAGTTGTAAAAACAAAGGTGCCCTTACTCTGCTTGATAGCCGCGATCATGCCTTCAAGATGGGTGTGAGGGCAAAGCCATTGATGATAAAGCCCAACATTTCAGAGCTGGAAACTTTTTTTGATGAACAGATCAAAGGTGTTCACCATCTTGCTTTGAAAGGGAAACGCCTGGTTGACATGGGAATAGCCTATGTTTTTATATCACTTGGCGCAGATGGTATGATCGCGATTCATGAAAATGACTGTCTTTTGTGTTCTGCGCCACAAGTAAAAACCCTGGATACGATCGGTTGCGGTGATGCGCTGGTTGGGGGGATTCTTGTAGCACAGAAACGGAATTTTTCGTTTTCTGAGATGTGCAGGATGGCAATAGCCTGCGGATCGTCTAAAGCACTTCATCAGGGCCCGGGTGTTGTTTCATTAGATGAAGTATGGCAATTAATGGAGGAAGTAACGAT
>CAYLVN010000133.1:0-8349 GCA_964387115.1 uncultured Fibrobacter sp. | reverse complement strand
TTTAACGAGTTAAGTTATTATTTCACCTCCGAGGTGACCTATGGATCCCCCCGGACTCATTTAACAACTTAAGTCACTATTTCACCCCAGAGGTAACCCCGTGTCCCCCTCTCCCATCCCGCTCCACAACTCTGGTATCCCCCTTGCTATCTCTTATAAAACCCTTTCCACAGGCTGCGTCGTGAAATGGTTAATTATCCTCTCCACTCTCCTTTCCTCACCCCTGGCTGAAGAGCAATGGCCCGTGGGTGATATCCAGTTTATTGGTAATTACTCCATTAGAAATAATGAACTTTTGGATCAGATGATCCTTAAACCAAAGGGCATCTTTCAGAAAACCGAATTCTCCTTTTCCCAATTAGTTGAAGATATCGCTGCCCTTCAGGAATTCTATAGAAGACAGGGCTTTTTCAACGCCAGTGTAAACCTGGCCAAACTGGACCGCGATTCCTCTGCCCGCACAGTAGAAATTTTTCTTCTCATCGATGAAGGCCATCAAACAAAAATTGACACTGTCACTTTCAGTGGGGACGCGGTTATGGAGACTCTGAAGCTGCTTGGATCGACCGGCATGGAACCCGGGGAACCGCTTCTTCTGGGGGGGATCGATTCACTGCAGGAGAAGCTCTACGGGGAGTTGCATGAGAAGGGGTATATGTTTGCTCAGGTAGAGTGCGGCTATGAGCTCGACAGCTCAAGGACCAGCGCATCTGTAGACTGTGACATTGAATCCGGGCCGTTTGTGCGGGCGGGAGAGTTGAATATTCTGGGTCTGGACAAGGTAAGAGAGATCGTTGTAGAGCGGGAGCTTCAATTCTCCGGTGGCAGTTTATTAACATCTGATTCTATCCAAAGATCGATAAAGCGCATTTACACTACCGGGTTGTTTGAATTTGCGTGGATTGAACCTGTAGATACATTTATACAGTTGCCTGATTCGGATTCTGTGACTGTTCCGGTGTTCATTCAGGTGCGGGAAACGGAACGGATGTTTAAGGTTCAGATCGGGGGCGGCTATCAGTCTGCCAGGGGATTTTATCTTGATGGTGAGGCTTCCTACCGTAACTTTTTCGGGTTGGGACATCGGTTGACAGGCACTGGGGATATCTCTTCCGGTTTGCAGGGTACGCGTTTGAAATACTCTTATCCCTGGATCTTTTCTCTGCCTTTGGATGCTGATTTCACCTCTTTTCTGGAGCGCAGGGATGAGGATCTGTTTACAGGGCTTTTTTACGGTGGAGAAGCGGCACTGGGAGGGGAGCTGGGGATGTATAACAGCTTTCGGGCTTGGAGCCGTCTTGAACGGGTGAATTGGATTGATGATCCTTCTGGAGCCGGGCAGGATTTAAGGCTGAATACTCTGATTTTAGGGCTTGCGGTGCGAAGGGACACCCGCTTAAGCCCTCTTTTGCCCGGATCGGCAGTGTATATGCATCTTGAGGGACAGATTGCAGGACCCGGCCTCTCATGGAGTAATCAATTCTACAAATCTGTGTTGGATTTTCGGGCATATTTTGGCTTTCCCGACAAAAGATGGGGGATTTCTTCAGCCATCCAGGCCGGGTATGCTGATGGTTATGGGGAAAGTGGAAAGCTGGTGCCGCCCCAGGAACTTTTCTTTCCCGGCGTCTCTGGCATTAGGTCGGTACGCGGCTATGATGAAAAAGCGATAATGCCTGTAAATGAGCGGGGAGATGCAGTCGGGGGAAAGCTGCAGTTGATTATCAATGTACTTGAATTCCGTTTCCCTGTTTACAAATGGTTTGCCGGCGCGGTTTTTGTCGATGCCGGCAATATCTGGGCGTCAGCAGATAATTCCGCTTTTTCTGATCTGCACTGGTCTGTGGGGGCCGGCTTACGCATTATGTGGCCATTCTTTCTGGCAAGGTTTGATTACGGGATCAGGCTTGACAGGGATGCGGACCTGGATGGCAGGCTGGAATTTGCGGCAGGCCTGCCGTTCTGAGGGTTTCAGCCGATTCAGAAAAAAATCGATCTCCTGCAATTTTTAATTATTACAACGCGTATTGATCGTTTCAAATGTAAAAAGATCAGGATAAAATAAAAAAAAGGAAAAAAATGTATTGACATGGTGTTTAGAATTCATTATTATTTGATCTGCATTTTTTCTTCAGGCTACTAAAAGCGCGGAGGGGGGTGATATCAGGTGATTTTAGATGAACAATTTGATGCTGATGAGATTCTGCGCGATGTAGATGAAAGATACAATGATGATGATGCTCAGAGCGAAGAGGATATGCGCGAGCTTAATTTTGGAAATCTCCATGATGAGAATGCAAATTTCAGCGACATGGCAAGTGATTTAGACAGTACAGATGACCTCTGGGAATAAACCGGATTGTACTGTCAATCACACCGGTTTTGTTTTCAGGGCGAACACATTTGTTCGCCTTTTTTTTTGCACTTACATATGCCCCACATGATAAGTTATTTCGTGGGTGGCCGGTTTATTTCTAATGAAAAAAGATACCGTTTATTTGATCTCTGATGCACATTTCGGAATTGATCTGCAAGGCTGTGAAGCAAGAGAAGCTCTCTTTTTCAAGTGGCTGCAGGAGATCTCTCCGGAGATATCAGAGCTGATTATTGTTGGTGATCTTTTTGATTTCTGGATAGAATACAAGTCTGCAATCAGGCCTGATTATTTCCCGGTCCTTCATGCCTTGAAGAATGTTGTTGAGCAGGGGATTAAAGTACACTATCTTGCTGGGAATCATGATTTTGCCCTGGGTGCTTTCCTTGAGGAAAAACTGGGAATTATCATTCATCATGGAACTTTCGATGCAGAGATTCAGGGAAAAAAGGTACACATTTTCCATGGGGACGGGCTGATTAAAAGGGATATCGGTTACCGCATTTTGAAAAAAGTACTGCGTAACCCTTTTAACCAGAAGCTTTACAAGCTGCTTCATCCTGATCTCGGAGTGGCACTCGGGACATTAGTTTCCGGTTCAAGCAGGAAATATCTCAGGCCGGTTCTGGATGAAAGCATTATAAAGGAGTACAGGCAGAATGCTTTGAGCCTGTTAAAAAAAGGCAGTGACATCGTGGTCTTCGGTCACACCCACAAGGCAGATCTCTGCAGATTTGATTCAGGCATTTACTGCAATACCGGATCATGGCTGATAAACTACAACTTTGCAAACATCAAAAACGGCCAATTGCGGTTATGGCGTTATCGGGAGGGATTACCTCCTGAAGAGATTCATTGCAGCGATTTGAACAATGGCAGCAGTGTATCGTAGCTGTCTGAAATTCCCTGTGAAATGACCCTGGTATCACCCAGAACCGGCATAAAGTTGGTATCTCCGTTCCATCTTGGAACTATGTGCATATGAATATGCTGGTCAATACCGGCTCCTGCCACCCTTCCCAGGTTCATCCCGATATTGAAAGCGTCAGGATGAATTGCCTCTGTAAGTACTTTCTTACAGAGGCAGACAAGATCCCATAGTTCAGAAGAGCTTTCTTTGTCAAGTGCGATCGGATCGGATGTGTGCATGTAGGGAACAACCATCAGATGACCATTGTTATAAGGGAAAAGATTCATAATAACAAAGCACTTTTTTCCTCTGTGAAGGATCAGGTTGCTCTTGTCATCTGATTGCTCCGGCTTTGTACAGAAAATGCAGCCGTCCTCTTTTTTGCTTATTTCCTGGATATATTTCATTCTCCAGGGTGCCCACAAACGATCCATTAAAATCCTTTCAAATTAAAACGACAGGCATATACCGGTGTTCAGAAGAAACCCTGCACCGCCCAGATCTACATTTTTATCCATGTTGTCAAAAGGAATCATCAGTTTCCCGTCCACATAGAATCCAACAGGCATAACCGGGATTTTGATCATCGCGCCAAGGTCAATGTGGCAACCCCAGTGCGGGGTCATGAGGCTGGAGGTGATCTCTTTGATGATCTTTTTTGAGAGCTCTTCGTTCTGGAAAATTTCTGAACCCAATGCCTCTACACTCATTGATTCCTCAATTGCCGATCCAAGGGCATCCTCGATAAGGCCCTTATTTAGTATGGGGGTGGCAAAATGCACACTCGCACCTGCTCCTCCGTAAAGCTTGAGTATCTTGAGAGTCTTTGGAATCTGTACGATGTTTTTTCTTACAGTGAGATCAAAATTGAGTTTCATATAGGGAGTCTTCTTCAAGCCTAGGAAACCCATATCGAATTCTTCTAAGGTGATGGGAAGCGTACCGTATACAGGTTCATCAAAGAGGTCATTTGGATCATCGACCTCTGCCGGATTTACATTCTCTTTGAACACCAGTGATGTCGGGTAGTTGATAGAACCCTCATACTCCCACAGCCCGAAATTCGTTGATAACTCTATTACATCAAGGATTGGTATGATGTCTATAAAAATCTTGGCGCCAATGTTAAAAGGCGTTCTGGTCCAGTCGGTCCTGTTGATAAAAACAGGAAGATTGTCGCCTGATATTTCAGTAAGTCCCGCAGGAAGCTGTCCGTCGATAGAATTGATATTAATGCTCAAACCGGCTAAAGCAAGCTGTTCATCCTGCACATTATCCATATTTAAAGTCAGGTCATTTCCCCAGTGAATTCCGATTCCTACAATTGCCATTGATGGCAGTGCCATAGAGAGTAAAAGTATAGAGGCAGAGAAAATCGGTCTCAACTTTGACATGGTAAACTCCTTTTACAAGATTACTTATAGATCTGAACAGTACCGGAAAATCCGGCGCAGCATAGTAATATAAATTGTACTTTTCGGGCAGAGAAATTTCCACCCACAGTTTTTTTGAATCTCTTCAGCATGGCACAGATAATTGTTTGTCTTATCATCTAAATTGATGTATAATAATAGCGGCTTCACATCAAAATTTATCTGGTGGATATATGAATAAATACTTCAGTATTCTTCTGGTGATCCCGGGTTTGCTGTTTTGCGGATGTCAGGCCGGTACATCTGGAAATTCAGATGATCAGATAAAAACGTTGCATAAAAAACAGAAGTTTAAAATTGCGGGGAGAAAAAAAACGGAGCCTGAAAAAGACTCCCTCATTTCCGGCTTTGAAAGCAGACTTTTTAATGACAGGCCGCAGGGAATCTATGATAGTGTAAAAGTGTCTGTGCGTTTCAGAAAAGACTCGATCCGTATCGCTTTTCAGAATGCCGGAACTGAACTGCAGAAAGAACAGATTATTAATGAAGCCGGTAAACTCCTTACAGATCTGATAGTGTATGAACTGATTCCGTTCTGGTATAAAACAAGATGGTCTTTTGAGGGGCATACGGAGGTGCCGCGGCAGGGCAGTGTAGCCTGCGGGTATTTTGTTTCAACTGTTCTCAGGGATGCCGGATTTAATCTGAACCGCTTTAAGCTGGCGCAGAGGAGCCCCTCAACAGAGGCCTACTCAATAAGTGCTCTGGATAGTGTGAAACTGCTGGAAGGACTACCATATAGTAAAGTACTGGAATATTTCCTTACACGAAACGACGGGTTATATTTTGTCGGTCTTGATTACCATGTGGGGTTTATCCTTAAATATTCTGAGAGACTTTATTTCATACATTCAAATTATCTTGACAGTAAATGTGTCATTGTCGAACCGGCAAAAAGTTCAGAAGCATTTTTCAGCTATAGAATTTACATAGCAGATATTACATCAAATAAAAATCTGATAAAGAGCTGGATACTCGACAGTGAGATTAAAGTTGTTGACGAAAGTGACCTGTAAGGAGTATCCTGGTATCGATCTAAAACAATTTATAATGTGACACAGTATATCTCTGATTTAATCTCGAATAGGGAACACTAATGAATAAGATGCCGAAAAAAATCATCCCCGCAGCAACACTCGCACTGTTGTTTATCTTCAATGCCTTCAGCCAGTCATCGTGGACCTGGCGCAATCCCTTACCAACAGGTTACAATCTCCACTCTGTTGCGTGGACTGGAAGTCAATATGTAGTTGTGGGCGACAGCGGGACCGTTTTTACATCAGCCGATGGAGATGTGTGGATTGAGCAGAGTTCGGGGACAACAGAAGCTCTGTTCGATGTCATATGGGCTGAGAGCCTGTTTGTTGTAACCGGAGAAGACGGATTGATACTGACATCAACTGACGGTGTTGTCTGGACAAGCCAGAACTCAGATACATACTGGGGGCTCCATTCTGTAGTATGGACCGGTGAGAAATTCGTGGCCGTAGGAGGCTATCATACCATCGTTTCATCTCCGGATGGGTTTACGTGGACCAAAATTGATGTCTCATTGGATGTCGATTTTTATAAGGTAATCTGGACTGGAAACCTGCTTGTTGCAGCTGGGTATAGCGGTATCTACACCTCTGAGGACGGGGAGAACTGGACTTGCAGGAATTCCTCTGGAAGGATATATGGACTTACAATGGCTGAAGATCAGATTGTCGCCGTGGGGGGTAACAACAGCTCTTATATGGCGTTCACGTCCACGGATGGCATTACATGGAAACAAAGAATTGTGAGTGAATCGAGTTTCGGAACGCTGACTTCTGTATGCTGGACAGACTCACTGATTGTGGCGGTTGGCTCTTACGGCGCGGTCTGCACCTCTTCTGATGGAATAAAATGGAATAGAGAATTTTCCCGGGCTGAAGGCCTCACAAAAATAATCTGGACAGGGCAGGAAATTGTGGCTGTGGGTACTTATGGTGAAATTTATACCTCACCTGATGGATTGACATGGACAAAAAAATGCTCCGAAAAGATTGAGAGCCTGGGGTCAGTCTGCTGGACCGGAACGCAGGCTTTTACCTGCGGACTCAATGGTGAGATTCTTACATCGCCTGACGGGGTACTATGGACTGCACAGAACTCCGGGACAAAAAGAAGTCTTGAAGCCACAGCTTTTGTGGAAGGTAAAGCATTTGCAACCGGGGATTCAGGTACCATCATTTATTCAGAAGATTGTGTCAACTGGACCCAGGCAATTACCGGATGCAATTCAGACCTTTACTGTATATCTGGTGCAGGGAGAATGCTTATAGCCGCTGGTGATTCCGGCACTGTCCTTACCTCAACCGATGGTATATCCTGGGTATGCAGAAATTCGGGTGTCTCCGAAAGGCTGGAATCTGTGGTATGGACCGGTGACCTCATTGTTTTACTGGGGCATAAAGGAACAATTCTTACATCACAGGATGGTGTTGACTGGACAGATAGAACATCGGATACAACATTCAGTTTTCTTTCCGCAGTCTGGACAGGAACACAGATTGTGGCTGTGGGCTCTGGAGGAAAAATCATGAGGTCCACTGATGGAGTCGAATGGACAACCAGCGAATCAGGAACAACAGAAGCTTTTTATTCTCTTACATGGACCGGCCGTCAACTGGTTGCAGCAGGACGTTATATTTATTCTTCAGCAGATGGCATCACATGGACTCAAAACCCCACAATTGCATATAGCAGCCTTTATTCCATCACATGGACAGGCTCACTGCTTGTGGCGGTTGGCTTTAACGGAATGATCGTTTCTTCACCCGAAGATATTCCTGTGGCTGGCAGGATGCCTTTGCAAAAGAAAATTATTTCCGGACAGTCGCGTTTTTCATGCTCCCTCAGCCGTGACAAAGATCTGGTTGCGGTAAAAGATAACCATTCCGGATACAGATACAATCTTCTCGGCAGAAGATATGGTTATGAAATGTCAAATATCAAAAAAGGGGTTAAGCGCAGGCAGAACAGACATACTCTTCTGAAATAACAAGGCATCCTGCCTTTTCGGTTTACGGTAATGGTGTATTTTCAGGTTTAAGGTATAAGTTTGCCTGATCAGGATTTACGAATTGACACAAATAATGATAAAAGCAATAAAGCATTGCCCCGGAATGTTTCTGTTATCGTTACTGTTCCCCCTTTACCTTTCAGCAGAAAATACCTTTTCTCCACATTCATCTCTTGAAGAGGCGATTCAAAACCTGCGGGAAATAGGGACTCTGAGAGCCTCTGTAAAAAGGTTCCAGTTCTATAACGGAGAAACCCGTATCAGTGTAGGCAGGGTAGCAGTGGCTGACAGCGCAACAGTCTACAACTATTCATCTCCGGGAAAGTTCAGAATGATCTTTACCGGCAGAGAACTGCTGAGTATCGATTTGCAGAAAAAGCAGGGACGCAGGAAAAATATATCGGCTCATTGTCTGCTGAAGGAACGTGATCCGCTCGGGAAATTTCTCGGGTTGAGAAATTTACCGGCAGAAGAGCATGAGTTCATGGGAAGTGTCGATTCCCAAACAGTATTTATCCGGTGCCGTGAAGAGGGGCTTACAGAGTATATTGGAATCCAGCGGGCATCTTTGCGCCCCACTGTGATA
>CAYLVN010000132.1:0-8450 GCA_964387115.1 uncultured Fibrobacter sp. | reverse complement strand
TTGAAGAGGAGCTTGACAAGGTTGTTACGGTCAAGAATATCCGGAAAATCAGCCGCCTGAATCCTGCTGGAGAACCGTCAATTAAAGGGACCAGCAGCAAGGCGTTGGCATTCATTCTGGCGATCGAGCCTCTGTTTGCTACTGATGATGACCTTGAAAAAGAAAAGCCTTCAAAAAAGGCATAGCCCGAAGAGGATGAACCGTGCTTGATTCAGCATTAAAAACAGTAAACGGCCGCCTTGTAATGATCCCTGAGCCTGCGGACAGTCTGGGTAATAATATTCTACTCAGCCTTCATATAAAGCGCGGGGCTATTATTACCTGTAAGTCATTCGGATCAGATTTACATACAATTAAAACCTTATCTGCATCAAATGTAGAATTGGCGAAGGTGTTAGCGGCTGATGCCCTCGCGTGGCTGGTTGCGAAACGGCGGGTTAAGTCAATCACAGTAACTGCGTCTGCGCAGGGTGATTTTCTTGCAATCGGAGTATCTGCTGTCAGGCAGGGCGTTCCTCCAAAGTATTACGAAACATATTTCAGGGTGGCTTAAATGGCTTTTAAAAAAGATTTTAATGAGGTTTTAAATGAGGTTTTACTGGCCTATGAAAATATCGGTCCAGTTGAACAGGTTGACAGTGCCAGGCTGAAAGCAGAACGGCCGGAAATTTATAATGAGTACCTCATCCAGGGTCCGCCGGATCTCTCTGTTGCTAGTACTACTTATAATGATGCTGTTGTTCTGGCGATTATGGTCTGGGGTCTCCGTAATGAGATCCACCGCGCATCACAGCAGATCTTCCCTGCCACAGCCGATCCGGATTATTTACTAAAGCATGCAGGGGAGCTTTCTATTATTACGACCGGCAAGACCCCGCTGGAGATCCTGAGAGACATTCAGGAAAAAGAACAGGGTAAACTCGCCGGCGGAAACAAGTACGACTATATTGAATGGGCTAAAGAAGTCGAGGTTGACGGCGAAAGAGTAACAGACGCAAAGCTGTACCCGCTTGCCCAGGGAGAGGGGACGTTTGATCTGGTGATAGTCGGATCAGAAGACAACGGGATTCCTTCTGTGGAGCTGGTTCAGGCTGTACAGGCTCATATTGACGAAAAGAGAACTGTCTGTTCCGGGTTCAGTTGGGGTCTGAGGGTTCTGGCTCCGGCTGTATTAACCACAAATGTTGTGCTGCTTGGATCCGGAGCGAACTGGGACCGGCTTGCGACGGTATCGGCGGTTACGGCATATATGAACCAGCTGGCGCCGATGCAAACCCTTTACTTGTCACAGCTTGAAGCACTGGCACAGCAGTATGGTGCCGAAACTGCAGATACGGAATCGCCTGCAGGCAATGTTATTCCCCAGGTCAATGCAGCGCAGGGCGGTTACCAGATGATACGTCCGGGAACTGTTGAGACGGAGTTGTTATGAATCATTATGATGCCATGCGGCAGCTGATCCCGATCGAGTTAGGCCCTGTTGCAGATCAGAAGATGCAGGTCAAGGGCGCAATCCTCGATGAAGTACGGGCACTGGTTCCTTTGCTTCTTGCGGAAATGTTTCCAGGCACCGCGACGGATCTGCTCGGCGAATGGGAAAAGCGATATGGCGTTATTGTTCCGCAAGGGGCTACTGTGAATGCCAGGCGAATGGCGATCAAGGCTAAAAGGTTAAGAAAATGGGGATTGTCTATTCCTATATATATAGAGCTGGCCGCAACCCTCGGTTACGATATCAGCATAGAGGAGAGTGGTCAGCCGTTCCGGGCTGATATCAGCAAGGCCGGAGACAAGGTGATTGATGATGAATATATCTGGGTAGCCTTGATAACTGTAAACGGCCTTTCATCAGCGCCTGAACTTGAAGCACTTTTTACAGACATCTTTCCTCCATACGTGAGGCTTGAATTTAGTTATCAGTAAAGGAATGAATTATGGCGAAGACTAATTTTTCAACTGGTACTACCGTTTCATCTGCCTGGTTAGATTCGCACTATCTAACTGACGGTGGTCACAAGCATGACGGAGTTGACGCTGACGGCCATGCTCAGAAAATAGCATTAACCAATGCGGCCGAGGTTACCGGCTTATTGCCTGTAGCGAACATCGGGTATCCGCACAGCTTTCTTTATGGCGGGAAATGCTATAATGGTCCGGGCCTTAATGAGATTTCTATAGATGTAACAATCGCCAAAGCCAGGAATGCAGACGCTGTGATAAAGGTGCCTGTAACGATAACAAAAAAAATAGTGGCTGGCACAGGGTACCAGGTCGGGACCGGGTTGAACGGTCTGGCTGCGGGTGTGGTAACCGCTGTCGATACGGTCTTGTATGTCTTTCTTCTCGGGGACAACAGCGGGGCATACGACATTGGCTTCGATAACGTTGACAATGCAGTCAATCTGCTTGCGGATGAGAACTGCCCGTACACTTACTATCGCCGGATATCTTCGGTTGCTGTCTCTCTCGTTTCAGGCGATGACATTCAGCCGTACCCGTTTCTACACCAGAACAATCGCTATATCTTCCGGTCTGCAAATGGACAATATGAGAACGGTGTAATCATCAGTGTACACAATGCTTCGTTTTCATCCCAGGACGGCCGTTACAGAGCGTTCCCGCCGTCCCTTGTTCCTTCCCCGCAAAACGGCGGATTGATCGAGGTTATTTACGACGTGTATCCGACCGTAAATGATGATTGCTCGATACTGGTTATTCCCCGGTCCATGACCGGCGGGGTAGACAGCTATTACAAACACTTTCTGGACAACGGCATCTGGATGACTCATAATAAGGCCGGAGACAAGGTCGCTCTTGTTGGGCTTCGCGGCTTCTTCCAGGGCGGAACCGAAGGCTTCTTAATCGACGCCTCCATTTTACCCGGAATAGTTCAGTACAGAGTCAGAGGATACATCGAGCATGACCCTGTGTAACTGTTTCCTAAATTAACTGCGTCCGCGCATTGAATTATTTTGACTGAAAAGGCAGGGACTTCTTAACCGTTTAAACGTGGATTCTGAAAATAAGTGAGTTAAATTCTGATTTTAAGCGTTCGGTGGTAGCAGAGATTGTCCAGAAAGCACGATCAGTGCTTAAAACCGGGAACTGCATCGCGATCTGCCCCGGAAGTGGAAGCTGGGTAAAGAACTGGCCCTTTGAGAATTTCAAAATCTGCGCATCAGAACTTAGAAACTCCGGTTATTCAATCTTATGGGTAGCCGGACCGGCAGAAGAGGGCCTCAGTTTTCCGCAAGAGGACATCGTTTTTAAAAATCCGGATTTGTCTTTTCTTTCAGCTCTTTTTTCCATGTGCAGGGGATATATAGGAAACGATAGCGGTATTACCCACCTTGCGGCTTTTTCCGGCTGTCCTGTCATTGCGCTGTTTGGACCGTCAGACCCGGTAATCTGGACTCCCAGAGGAAAAAGGGTTATCGTACTCTATAAGCCACAGACCTGCTCACCATGCCATCCTGAAAAACATAAGTTTCAGACCTGCAGTCGCTCGTGTCTGATGAGACATGAACCTCAATCAGTGATCACTGAGCTTTTGAAGACTATAGGGGACCTCTGAATATTCAGTTTTCAAGCGGGGCGCAAGCGAGAATTCTGCGACTTTCAGGTTAAATTGGTTAGATGCTTTGAAAAGAGATTCTGTGCATTTATTTTAGAGTATAAATTTCCTTTTTCAGAAGAGCTGGCGATGACTGGCAACAATAGAGCGATGATTACCGGGGTTACCGGTTTTGCAGGGAAGTGGTTATCTGAATATTTGCTTGCAAACGGACAAGAAGTATATGGGATCGATATTGGGCAAACCTGCCCCTTTCCACATATTTCCTATCATCAGGCAGACATCCTCAACACTGACAGTCTGGCCGGTTTTTTCTTTGAAGTAAATCCTGGTTATGTTTACCACCTGGCAGCCATAAGTTTTCCCCCGGAAGCGGATGTTTCACCGGGAAGGTCTCTGGAAGTAAACATAATGGGGACAATATCTGTTTTTGACGCAGTGAGGAAGAGCTGTCCGGATTCCATAGTTCTCAGTATCGGTTCATCAAAAGAGTACAGCCGCAAATACTCCGGTGAGAGAATACCTGAATCATCTTACCCTGAACCGGTGGACTTTTATGGCGTGTCAAAATATTCAGGGGAACTTATCGGATTGCAATATGTCAATCAGTTCGGAACAGACATACGTTTCACCAGATCATTCAACCATACAGGCCCCGGGCAGTCGCCTCTTTTTGTCTGCTCAGACTGGGCAAAACAGGTTGCCGAGATTTCCCTCGGGATCTCTGAGCCGGTAATACGGGTCGGCAATCTGCAGTCTGTGATAGATTTTTCCGATGTCAGAGATGTGGTAAAAGCATACTATCATATACTTACCAGAGGTAAAAAAGGGGAAATCTACAATGTCTGCAGCGGCAAAGGATACACCTTAGGGTGGATTCTTGAATACCTGACTGGAAAATGCCCTCGTGAAATCAAGATCTTAACAGAGCCCCGTAAGCTTCAGATGCATAAGACTCACGGCAGAATGGTCGGCGACAACACCAGATTGATCGAACAGACTGGCTGGAAGAGCACCTATTCAATGGAGAAGACTCTCGATGATCTTTATGATTACTGGTCTGAAGAGTTGAAGAAGAGCTGAATGGGGTTTGTCGGGTGAGACATGAAAAGCCGGGGTTGCTTCAGATAAACTGTCCTTGTAGTCTATTGATCCCTTAAAACTGCTCAGGAAACCGAATTCTATCCTTTTTTTCCAGAAGTTAATCAGATTTCCGGTATTTTTACAATGGAATCCGGCGGCCCCAAAATAAGCCGGACACTGAAGATTGAGGATAAGGGGCACAGACAAAGAGAGTTTTTCTCTTCCTCTGTGCCCTTAACTAATTAGAACTGGGCTCCCTTGATCTTTGAGCTCCTCACTTTTTCTCTGAACATCTCTTCTCTTGTTTTGAGCATGTCATAATCTTCCTGAGTATCAATAATCTTGAACTCCACTCTTCTGTTCAGAGCCCGCCCGGCTGCTGTTTTGTTATCAGCAACAGGCATAGTCTCTCCATATCCGATAGCAAGGATATGGTCTTCGGGAGTGCCTTTAGAAAGCAGGTATGCCCTTACCGTACCGGCCCGCGCAGCAGAGAGAACCAGGTTGTAATCATCAGAGCCCTGGTCATCGGTGTGACCCTGAATCTCATAGCGCAGATCTGGATACTGTGTGAGGAAATTGGCTACAAAGTCCAGAGCGTTAAAAGAAACAGGAAGCAGTTCTGCGCTGTTGGTTTTAAAGTTGATGGCGCGCAGTTTTGTGTTGAGTACTTTTGTTTCTTTCGCAGTAGGCTTTATGAGCGTATCAGGACAGCCGTCATCGTCTTTATAACTGTTGAAAGTTTCGGGTTCCATTATGCAGTTATCGACTGTATCGGCTATGCCATCCTTGTCATTATCGTATTCCGGACATCCGTCCTCATCCTCAAACATATCGATATCTTCCGGCAGAGTGGGACACTTATCAAGCGAATCGAGCACCCCGTCACCATCATTGTCATAATCCGGGCAGCCGTCGTCATCCTTAAAGTTATCTTTGTCTTCCGGTTCCATCGGGCACTTGTCATTTACGTCTTCGATTCCGTCACCGTCATTGTCCCTGTCCGGACAACCGTCATCATCTTCGAAATTATCCTTGTCTTCCGGATCATTGGGACACTTATCACGTGAATCGGGAATCCCGTCATTATCGTTGTCATTGTCAGGGCACCCGTCATTATCTTCGAATCCATCAAGGTCTTCAGGATCTTTGGGACACTTGTCGACGTTATCTGCAATGCCGTCTTTATCGGAGTCAACATCCATACCCCATGCGAAATTGAGTCCGACAGCAAGCTCCATACCGCGTTTGGGTACAAGAACTGGGGTTCCGATCGCTTTGTAGGAGGCATTTACAGAGAAATATTTGAGATCAACTCCTGCGCCTATTGCCGAGGCGATGATTTCGGGACCGCCGAATACAAAACCAAGCCTTAGAGGCAGGTACCCTCTGAGAGTACCGGCCTCTCCACCTATTGACAAGCGTGGAATCATCCTGCGTCCCGGTCCACTGGAGAGCTGCTGCTCGTAATTGGCGCTTGCGTTTGCCCATTCCGCAAGATATCTCATCCCCTGTCTGGGGTTATCAGAGAGATCCCAGGAATATGCATAGCCTATGTTAATTGACAGAGGAAGAAAAGTGGCGAAACCGTTGCCGTCTTTCAGAGAATCATCACTCTCGATAAATTCATCATCACCATCGAGATAATCGTAGACAGTAAAATTTTCCTTATTGATTTCATACTCAACCTCTTTTACACCCCGCATCCAGAACAGTACTCCCAGATTCTTTACATTTATAACCATGGTTCCGTTATCGTCGTAAAGAATACCACCAAGGTCAACACCTATGCCGTGGCCAGTAACAGGCAGAACAGATTCCTGGAAAGGGTTGCTCCAGTCCCAGGCGCCGGAAAAGCCGGTACCTGCAGACCGGATCTTTATTTTGCCGTCAAAGTTTATCACATTTTCAGACTCGTTATACTCCAGAGAACCAACCTCGGTCTCAGACTTCAAGATTGAATGTCCCATGATATACTTTACACCGAGCCCTCCGGCCCCGTACCTGAGTTTAAAGAAGTCATGCAAGGCCGGAATAGTGACCGGCAACCCGAGGCTGAAGGTAAAGTCGGTTGCCCAGATCCCCTCCTGGCGAAGGCCGCTGAAATCGAGTTTGTCTCCACGCAGCAACCCCGGGAATAACATATGAAGAGGACCTTCAGGAATACGGATTTCCTCGTCCATGTGGGTTGTAATATCAAAAGCAAAGCGGCTCCAGGCATAATTCAACAGTGATGTTCTTGCACCTGCATAGGCACGCACTCCGCCCCTGAATTCTTTTGTCAGCTTCTCGGAGACCTCTTCGGGACTGAGCCCGCGAAGTTTAAAACTTCTGGTGAGAATTTCACTTGTAAGAATCGATCTTTCATCGAGACGACCGCCAACAAGAGGTGTCAGTGCAAGCTTGTCACTCCAGACTCCGACTCCCAGGTTTGATGCCGGAAATGTCATACCGCCTTTAGGCGTTCTTTCCACACCAAGAATCGCAGGATTGTGCAGAGGCCCCTCAATTGTACGACCCAGCGCATTACGGGTAGTCGTATTTCCATTACTGACAGGGTTATGGTCCACATCTGACAGAACAGCTGTGCTGAAGAGCAGGATCAGCACGTAAGAAAAATTAGACTGTTTCATTTATATTCAGCCCCTCTATTTGGATTTACCATATAAGCAACGAGTCTGTATTGTTGATTCCATTCACATGGATCCAGGAATTTATCTTTACAAAATCAGTATCGGTCATAGCGTCTCTGCCCTGCTCGGCAAACCGGATCATCCAGCGCCAGCCGCAAGTATCTGAGGACAGAATAGTCTCAAGGTCATTATGATTCAAATCTATAGAGTTATACACGGCATCAGCATTTCTGGGTGGAATACGCAAGCCATTTGTTCCCAGAAGATTCACATACCCCAGATCTTCTGCCGCCCCCTCTGTATTTATCAGGCTGAAGGCCCGGTTCATTTCCATCGATTTCAGTGAATCTATAAGGTGCTGGGGAGCGACAAGGGCAAACAGATTGAGATTCAGGTTAGAATTATTGGAAACATACATATTGAATTGAGCCCTGCGGTCCTCGAGCCTCCTTACATACTGCAGTTCCTCGGGAATAGCGAATTTGTCGCTGCCAAGATCCATATTGATCGGGCCGTTTACCTGCCAGTCAAGATCAGCATTGAGACGGTAATCGGTCTTGACATGAATTATCATCCGCCCAATCATCTTATTGTAATCGGGATCAGCTACACCCAGGTCATTGACCACTTTCATCCTCGAACCCTTAGGTATGTACATTCTGGTGCAGATAGCGATACTGTCAGGATATAGATTTGTCACTCTGGTGACATCGAGTGACCTCAGGAAAGATGAATCTCTGCTGACGTTTTCGAAGCTAGTGTTTGTAGAGTCTACAAGATGTGCCGAATCCGGGGCATACCAGGCGAAGTTTATCATCATGGTATCTATAAAAGCCCCTTCAGGAATTCCAGTCTGAACCTGCACATCACCATACACTTTCTGAAGAACAAATTTGCCCCGTAATGAGTCTCTGACAGAATTATCCCCCCAGGGGATATCGATAGGAATCTTGATAGTATCCCCTGTTTTATTGTAGGGTGCCATTACCGTGCCTTCAAAATCTTCAAACTTAAAGGAGAGTGTACGTATTGAGAATACAAGTGAATCGGATGAACTCAGTGTAAGAGTATCACCTTTTGGCGTGCCTGTTGTTGCATAATAGTGCACCTTTGTAACAGATTCCTCTTTTACAGGGTCCCATTCCGGGTAGATTCTGGTT
>CAYLVN010000131.1:0-8453 GCA_964387115.1 uncultured Fibrobacter sp. | reverse complement strand
GTTTTGATCTTTAATGCGGGTGTAGAAGAATCATTCTGGCAGAATCCAGAGGAGCTGCACAATGATACTCCTTTAGATCTGCCCTGATCCGGAGGTCCATTCCGGACAGGAGAAAACATGCGCTTTTCTATTTTAATATTACTGTCGGCTCTTTCTTTGTTCTCTCCCGTTACCTCATTGGCCAATCAATCCGCATTCAATCATTCAGAAAAAAATTACAGATTCAATTTAACAATCAAAAGCAGCCTGTCTGTAGAAAACCTGCTTGAGCTGCTTTATGATTTCAAACATGTTAATGCGTATTCATCCGATGCATCAAAACAGAAAATGCTTAGAGATTCCGTAAACTCTTACGAGATTGAGATGTCGATCAAATACCTTATCTACTCAAGCCGCTCTATCTATAAACGCACTCTTCTACCGGAGAGCGGTCTGGTCAAAATAGAAATGAGAAGTTTCAATCAAACCAATAAACTATTTCCCCGTATCATTGATTATCAGGCACGGTATGATGTTAAAAGCGAGATGGAATACTCAACAATCGAATATGTTCAGATGGTCTCTTTTGATAAGTCAGTCAATTGGTTCTACCTGAAGATTCTGAAAGATAAGCTGGATGAATTTGCGGAAAAATTGGAACTTTACATTAAAAATGAAGAAAAAAAAAGGGCACTTTAGGTGCCCTTTTTTTTCTATAATGCAAAGCATCACGGCGACCAGATAATCGCAAAAGAGCCGTCTTCTCTTACCCAGATACAATTATCACCCTGCAATGCTATATAGTATTTACCATCCAGGCCTTCAACCTGTGATCCTACCAGTGTAAAACCGGGCTTAGCAGAGTCAAATGTGTTATCAGGTATTATACTCTTATAATATGGTTCTGCAGAATAGTTAAGAGCGAAATCATAACTGTAAGGCGGGTCCCAATTCAGTGTAAACTTGGTAACAGAGTAGAGCAAATCCTGGTCAACATCACCATCGATGACTTTCTTCTCAAATATTTTATTGCTGGCTTTGGGAAGAGGATCCGGGGATGGCACTCCATACTTCTGGAACAGAGTAACAACAGCAGTAACAAGAACCGTTCTGGTTACAACGGTTTTGTTTCCTCCTTTATCAGATACTGAGTAAGTAATCGTGTAGGTGCCTTCTGTGAGATTGTCCACAGTTCCGGTTTTCGTCACATTAGCTGTGAGATTACCATCCTCTTTATCCGTGGCCAAACACCCTAGATCTTTCCAGTCTTTCCCGACTGTGACTGTATCCGGGTTATCGCCGAGGAGCTTAATAACGGGTGGCTCATCACCGACAACAGCTTTAGATACCGTTACGGTCCTTACTTCCTTTGCTTCATTCCCGGCGGCATCAGACACAGTATAGGTAACTGTATAGGTACCTTCAACAGCCGTATTGACTTCTCCGGTTACTTTGACACCGGCACTGAGGTCACCGTCAACTTCATCCATAGCTTTATACCCTGGGTCATCCCATGGGGAACCGGTAGCATCGAAGGATACTTTCACACTTTTGCCGCCCTCCAGGGTAATAACTGGAGGATCAGGGTCATCAATTAGACCACCGTCGCCAACCTTTACATACCGGCGGATTGAGGCGGAGTTGCCTGCCTTGTCAGAAACTGTGTATGAGACTCTGTATATTCCTGCAACGTTTATATCGACCGGGTTTTGGACAACAACGTTTGCCGTGATATCTCCATCCGGATCATCTGTTGCCGAATATCCGGGCTCAACGTAAGCCTGACCCACTTCAAGAAATACACTGTCAGGAGGATTGAGCGTTATAACAGGACGTTTAGTATCACTTGTGT
Source organism: uncultured Fibrobacter sp. (assembly GCA_964387115.1). GTDB lineage: Bacteria > Fibrobacterota > Chitinivibrionia > Chitinivibrionales > Chitinispirillaceae > JAAYIG01. The sequence continues at coordinate 6,622 of CAYLVN010000131.1, read as the reverse complement.
TTCCGGGTACTACATTTACAGTGCGAGTCTTGGTTGATTTGTTCCCTTTTGTATCCGTTGATGTGTAAGTGAGAGTATAGGCCCCCTCTTTATTAAAATCAACAGTGCCGCTTATGGTAAACTCACATGCCTTTTGATCTCCCATATCAAAGGCTTCAGCACCCGGGTCGGTCCAGGTACCACCAACAGTAATTTCAACGATTACAAATCCATTGAGTGTGATCAGCGGACCGGTTGTATCAACAACATCTAGAGCATATATGATAATCTCGCGGGAAGCTGTATCGCAGTTTCCTTCATCATCACATACTGTATATCTCATTTGATAAGTACCGGGGGTAAAGTTTGGAAAATTATATGTGCAGATTATACGGTCTGTAATCGGCCCGTCACGGTCATCAGATGCATTGACCTGTTTCGAAAAAAAGATCAATTTGTTTTCAGGATCCTTTTCCGGTATTCTTGCCGGATTGTCACTGAGAATGGTGATAACGGGTTTTATCGTGTCTCTTACGTAACCACCCCAGTCAGGGTCTCTATAGTTAAGGATTTTATCGCCATCGTCATCTCCGACCTGATCGGCTCCAATATAGCTAGTCCCCTTAGCATCCAGGGGATGATTGAACTGAACATCGGTGCAGCTTAAAAATAAGATGGAAAAAGCAGCCAGGGCACTTAAGGCCTTCAACGTTGTATTCATATTCACCTCACCTGTTCGAAAAAATTATTGGTAAAGGTATGGATAATGCGAAACTCAGACCGGCAACACCAAGAGCGGTGTAAGAGATGTTCCTGTAAAGTTTCCATTGTTCTATCTGATTGTGAAGATCGTTTACTGTGGTACTGTGCTCAACTCTGTCAACTCCAGTGGCCTGGTATTCTGCATATTTTTCCGAGACCTGCTTTTCGCTGTAATAGCCAACTCCCGCAGCTCCTGCGGTTATCACTCCCGATGCCACTCTCCAGATGAAAACAGAAACCCAGCCTTTGCGTCCCCCTGTTTCGGTGGGAACGACAACCCTTCTTTCAGGCTGACCGCACTGGTCCATTATTTTCTTTACTTCCATTCCAACACCGGCGAGAGTGTCCATACCTTCAACGAGTTCTACTGCGCCCTTGCAGTTTCCCTGCTGAACCTCTATTTTTGCCAGCCTTACAGAGACTTCAACGTCAGAGTATTTTCTTGCCAGAAAAAGGGAATAAACGTCTTTTGCCCGATCCATCATGCCCAGCCCTTCAAACATCATACCTGCTTTGGGCAGAAAATCTTTATAGGCATTATTATTTATATGGAACAGGCTTAGATAACATTCAGCTGCAGCACTATCCTGGCGCATTTTTAAATAAAGGTCAGCCATTTGTCTCCAGGCGTCCTCATTATCCTGCTGGATTCCAAGACTGTTTCTGAAAGATTCAATAGCCCGTTCATTTGCGCTGCCCAGAGATGCATATCTCAAGCCGATGTCATAATGATCTCCTCTGTCCAGTTCTCTTCCGGCTGATGCAGCCTTTGAGAGATAGTTGGAACTCTCTGAGAGGTTATTCAATCCTATGTTGACAAGTGCGAGTTGGAAATAAATTTCACCGTCTTCTCCACCTTTTTGAAGAACCGAAAGATATTCACTTTTTGCTCTGTTCAGGTCTCCTTTAGCCTCATAAATTCTTGCTGTCTCGGCACTTGCCGGCAACTGGAGATATTTTACACGTGAAGCATCCTGCGCTGCGTCAAGAGCATCATTAAATTTACCAGCCTGACGGTAATAGGATGCTAACTGCAGGTTCAGTGCAGGATAAGAGCTTCCGAAAGCGGAAATGAGCTTTTTCTGATGATCAACGGCTTTGTCGTATTGCTTAGCTTTAGCACAAATTGAGGCGGTTACAAATCTGGCCGCATGCATTTGTGAATTCTGACTTACTATCTTCTCAAAGCCGTTTACTGCTGTTTCTGCACCTTTTTGAGAAAAATCTCCAACAGAAACGATCTGATTTCCAAGAGTCTCAATTGCTTTGGAGTTTTTCCCCAGAATTTCTGTGGCCAGTATCTGCTGAGCATCTGCCGGGATAGTACCGATCAGAGATGTTGCGATCTCATTAACACAGTCAAACAATCCATCCTCGAATTCCTGCAGAGAAAATTCATGAGTGCTGGATAACAATTTTTTGTTCTCGGAGATCGAATAAAGCTCAAGATCAAATTTTACGTTTTTACCTTTAGGTTCATATTCCTGGTAGAACAGATATGGTACACCCAGTTTTTTAGCAGTTTCAATGTAGGATGTTCTGGATATACGACGGGAGAAATCTCTAAAGTATTGAACGTTATTTGCAATTTTTTCCTGTGAAAGAACCTGAATACCCGGGAGCGCACCTATTTTGAAGTGAAAATAGGTTTCAGCGACTGCGGCAATATACATGGTTTTTTGTTCTTCTGAATAAGGAGCATAAACCGGTCTTGAAATAAGAATAAGAGGAGGCCCTGCACTTGATACAGTCGTACCCGGCGCAACTGACAGCGTGGGTGCTATTTCAGAAGCAGTCTCTTCAACAGGCGTCTCTGGTGTAGGATTGGTTGATTTTATGGTCCTGGACTGCGTGTAAATGGAAGAAGATGCAGGCTTAGGTGTTTCAGCTGTTTTGGGTGTTTCTGCGATTTTAGGAGTTTCTGCAGCTTTTATATTTGACCCTTGCGAAGGGACAGTGGAACTATTCGGTTTTGCGGGCGGCGGGGGAGGTGAAGCCACGCTCTCTTCGCCGAACTCGCTTTCCAGAGATTCCAGTTCTGATTCATCCGGCCAATCATCTAATCCACCCCCGAAGTCATCATACTGGGCAAAAACAGTTCCTTGCTGAAAGGAAAGTATACTTAGCGAACAAACCAACAAAAACTTCCAGATTTTTTGCATATTTACCCTTCCTGCTATTTCTGCATTCCCGATGTTAGTGGAATAAGTTTCTGACTTAGTTCATAATATATGGTGTCTGAACAGCAAAATCAAACGCTTAAATTCGAAAATACTATATTGCGATCTCTATAGGAACAGCCCTGAATATCAGTTCTTAACTGTTTTTCGCAATGTTTGATATCCCATATGAGCAATCAGTTGATCGAGAAGCACCAGAGCAGTGAAATTTTCTGCAACAGGCCAGATCCTGGCAACAATTGTCGGATCACGTCTGGTGATAGCTGCCAGTTCTTTATTTTCCAGTGTATACTTATCAACAGTATTCTGTTTTCTATCGATTGTAGGGGTAGGTTTAACCGCAAGACGCGCTATTATGTGCTGTCCGGTAGTAAGCCCGCCGGTAATTCCACCTGCATTGTTTGAATCAAATACAACTTTCCCGTTTTCAGAATGCATTCTGTCGTTAGACTGGTAACCAGTCATGTTTTTAACAGCAAAGCCGGCCCCAATTTCAACTCCTTTGACTGCCGCTATGCCAAGCATTCTGCCAAGTTCTGCATCAAGTTTTTCAAAAACCGGTTCTCCCATTCCTACCGGTATTCCGGTTGCTATCACTTCCACAACTCCTCCTGCAGAATCGCCTGTTGCGGAAATCCTGTTTACAGCATCGATCATTTCCTGAGCCGCCTCCAGGTCCGGGCAGTTAAGAACCGGATGCACACCGTACTTATCGATGATCTGCTTTTTATCTATAGACGGGGCTTTATCGCGTATGATGTCAATTTCCTTTTCGATTTCAGAGAATACTCTCATTTTATCAAGATAACGCATCGACATGTTTACCCGTTTTTTAACATAGATTTCCTGGTAAAACGGGTCACAATCCATACGCATCTGTTTGTAATTATCAGTATATTTGCCTATGATTTCATGGCTGATTTCGGGACAGCCGACTCCGCCCATCTCTTTAACATAAGAGAACACCTTAATCCCTGACAGTTGCAGAACTTTTTTTGCTATGTAGCCGGCGGCCACTATTGCAGAGGTGTAACGTCCACTGAAAATTCCTGCTCCAATCGCATCATCATCCGGACCATACTTTGCAAATGAAGCAAATGACGCGTGTCCGGGACGGGGAGTCCGGTTTGTATCCTGATATTGCTTAATATGAATAAAATGACGGTCGAGGTTGGGGATAAGCACAGTTATCGGGGTACCGTTTGTGTGGTTTTCGTTCCCTGCGCCCTCAATTGTGTCTGCGGCATTAAGACCGGTGTAAATCACAGGCAGATCGGGCTCTTTGCGCGGCGATGAGAGTTCGTCTGTACCGGGTTTTCTCAGCAAAAGGTCACCGTAAATTTCCTGTTCACTTAGAAGAATGCCCGGAGGGACACCCTGAACAACAGAGGTCAGGCCTTCCTGGTAAGAACCACCAGCAACAGAAACCTGGAAAAGTTTTCCAAAATGACAGCCGTACATGATTGCTCCTATTATTGATTACATCAATTTTTAATGAAAAATAAATAAGGAATCTGTTAAAACCTAACGCAGAGGTGAGTTAGTCACGGTTTCGCCCGGAATGGGTGACTTTCCACGGGTCCATTTAATCATAGTTAAGTTACTCCTTCACCCCAGAGATGACTTTGTGACTCTTCACTGGTGCATTTAACGAGTTAAGTTATTATCTCACCCTTGCACCTCGCAGTTAAGAAGAGATCTGCACATATTGATTAATACAAAATGTATTTTTACATTGGTTGAGTTCTCCAAAAACCCTAAATGCTTTGATATTATTCAGGCGGATTCAGATGAAATTAGAGATCCTGATCGGATTAATGGGCGGAGCGCTTACAACTATTTCTTTTTTACCTCAAGTCATAAAGGTCTGGAAGACTCATTCTACAAAAGACCTCTCGCTGATAATGTTTCTGCTTTTTTCTCTTGGTGTCCTTCTATGGCTTATCTATGGGTTGATCCTAATGGACTGGCCAATAATAATATCGAATCTTGTTACATTGCTTCTTGCATTAACTATCCTGGTGCATAAAGTCAGATACAAATAAAAAAAGACACGGGCAATTTGGCATTGTATCCATACCACCTGGTAAAAATTTACCGAAAACGGTTATCAAGTATCTGTTGCATTGCTTCCTCATCTAGAATGACTGATCCTGCAACATGACCTGAGTTCTGCAATGCTTTGGGTGGAACTGTGCTGTCCTCAAGCTCTCCTTCCACAAGAACTATAATCTCCACTTCTCTTCCGATCATCTTTTTTATTTCAGGAAACGAGAGCACTATTTTTTCAGAATTGACTATCTGTCTTATAACTATTGCTGTATGCATCTGTAAGCTCCTATGATATCGAATAAAAGGAATTAATGCTAATGTAGATTCTACAAAACCGAGACGAGGGAGTGTATACTTTTTTAGTCAAGTAGCAATCAGATAACAGCTACTTCTTGGAAACAAAACCGAATTTGAAACCTGCACCCAGAGTCTGCCTGGATCTTGGTTCTTTATCAAATTCCCGGTCAAAAATGAGGTTGTAATAATAACTCAAGATAAGATTCCGCGTCAGGAAAAGACTGATTGATGTTTCAAAAGTTATGTCAGGATATCTCCAATAATCGTTTTCTGCCATTTTTACAGATTCAGTACTGATAAAAGCAGTATAGATTCGCAACTTATTTACTATTGAAAATAGAGATGGACGATTATATTTAAACTCAGAAACCAGTTCAGAACCACCATCTTTAATTATATCAAGAACATATATGATCTGACCAGCAGAATCTCCAGATTGAGGATAATCACGGTCAACACTCTGGCGCACAGCACAACCAAACCTTGAGGTCCAGACCAGATTTCCATTTTTTATCAGGTCACGGGCAAAACCAAAACTTTCCGTAAATTCGACTGGATTGAAGTAGCATTTGTATTGATCTTTTCTGTTATCCACAAACTGGCTGTTAATACTTGCAGAGATAAAAGGTCCTATAAATTTACCAATATCAAAACGCAGAATGGATTGCATTTGGATATCATCTGAGGATTTTTCAGGTGATGACCAACGTTTTGTGGTTTTGTCCTGAAGTTTTGTCTGACCGTAGATCAGTTTGAGGGTCGTTTCTGAAACAGCTTTATCAAAGAGATGCTTTTTCGCAATTGCATTCATTTTGGATACCCAGACCAGGCTCCCGGCATCTTTGCTTTTCCAGTTACTGCTGAAAGTGTTAAGCGCAATTGTGAGGTCTGAATCTATGGAGTATTGCCAGTTTTCCTGAGCAAAACAGAATTGCACAAGAATGAGGACATTTATGAGTTGCAAGCGATTAATAAACATTCAAATTAAGTCAAAAGTAAAAGAAAATGGCTACTAATAAAAATGTACCATGCAGGTCAGTATTTGCAAGTATGGAGATTGTTGAGGACTGTTGTTAACTCATTGCCGTTAATAAAGATACGACAGTAGAACCGGTATGGTGTTGTATCAACAGTTCGTTTTTTAAAAGTAAATAAAGTGCTTAGACTGGAAAAGGAAGTTTCTGTTTCAAGGGAAACATTGCTTTTGTCACCCCAGAGATGAAAAAATAACATTGGATTTTTGTCACTAATTCATCTCTGGGGCTCCACTGAGTTTCAGATTTTAAGGCATAGTCTTACCCCAGAGGTGCTTTAATGTTTCTCTTCTGAATCATCTCTGGGATGAATTGTCA
>CAYLVN010000130.1:8119-8461 GCA_964387115.1 uncultured Fibrobacter sp. | reverse complement strand
ACCGTTTCATACGGTGTAGCGTTTGTTTTTTCTCTCAAAACAAGGAGTCATTTCAGTAGAAAACTTCTGCACACAGAAGAAGTTCAAAATCATGCAAGCCGAATACTGGAGAATGTAGAGAGTGTCCTTACGTCCAAATTGGTCAGGCTCATAGCGGTCCTCTATTTCTTCATTTTTATTGCTGTGTTTTCAGTTGATTACCTTTTCTGGAACAAGAGTCATGAGTGGTTCACCACCTCTGCTTCGATTGCCTCATTTCAGTTTTCCTTCTATCTTGTTCATGCGATTATTACAATCGCCGGTTTGTGGTTTTTGCTTCCAGGTCTTATATCCCGACTCGGG
>CAYLVN010000130.1:3833-8109 GCA_964387115.1 uncultured Fibrobacter sp. | reverse complement strand
TTTTTGCGCTTTTTGTACTATTTCAGATTTTGAGATATGTTGCATTTGAGAATGCATTTTCCCCTATTTACCAGATGTTTTTTGCTGCCATAGAAAAAGAGAAGAGGGGAAGGGCCAAAACAATGCTTGACGGCATAGTGAAGCCGGCAGCAATTATTGCAAGCGGTCTGATTCTGATTGTAATCGGTGGAAGTACTGAAATCATATTGTTTCTGATTCTGCTTTGTGGAATGGTCCTTCTATTCACCGCGTTCCAGATAAGGCGAACTTACAGTGCATCACTGATTCCAGTGAACAAAAGATATCTGGATTCTCAAACAGTGTTTAGGGAGCTTGGAAACTGGGGTGATGAGAGGCTGTGGCCTGTTATACAGGAATACTCAAACTCACAGACTGCGGATATGAGAATGATGTCTGTAAAACTGTTAGCATCTACTGGTACAGGGAGGGCATTTGAAGAGCTGGTGAAATTGTACGATAAAGAGGCAGACGCAGCATTAAAAGAGCTCATAGCCCGGTCTATTGGAAGGTTTTATACCTATAATACCAGACCTTTTATTGAGAAATTGTTGAAAGAACCCAACCAGAGGGTACGGGCAAATGCGCTTTATTCTTTAAACAGAATGAACTGCAACTGGAAGAGGCATTTGAAACCTCTGGTCAAGCAATTCCTGTTTGAAAACAGTATTCGGGTGCAGATAGAGGCGGCCTGTTTTTTGTGGGAGGCGGGGGAAACTCATGACCGGGAAAATGTGGCAGCTTTTTTAAATGGGTTGCTTGGAAGTACTAATCCAAACCGGCGTTCTGCAGGCTTATACCTGATAGGGCTTTTAAAGCCTGCTGATTGGGGTGAAGTTCTTGTTGAAAATCTGACGTCAACCTCTTTGCAGGTGTTCAGAAAAAGTATCGAGGTAATTCTCAGATCGGCAGCTCCGGCGGTTAAATCAAGAGCGTTGCAGAAGGTGCAGACTCTTGGCAGGGAGCATATAGCAATAACAGGGAGAACCATTGACGCGATAGGGAGCTCTCTGTGGGATACGCTTGTTGGATTCCTTCCGCAGGCCTCAAACAGAAGAATGGTTTTTGAGCTGGTAAGGTCATTGAGGTTGATAGCTGATTCGATCCGTTCTTCAGGGCATAAATGGTCCTTGTCTGATGACACGGCTGTAACGATCAATAACTGGATTGTAAGTGAGCTGGAGAATGTGTACAGGGATGGTTTTGTCTGGTATAAGTTCACTGAGAATAATCGTAAAAGAGAAATCACAGGGGTGCTTGAGAATGCCCTTTATGAGAATATCATCCGCACCTGTGAGTGGGCAGTAAACGCGATGGTTTTACTTGATAAAAAGGGAGTTTTGTCCTGGCGTCATAATGATATAAACATCAAAGAACGTGCTCAGAGGCATGATCTGATAGAGATAATTGAGAGTACGTCGTACCAGCGGATCGGGTCACTGGTTTTGCCGCTGTTGAAAATAAACTCATGGGAAAATATCTATAAGGCAGGGAAGAGCAACTTCCATTTTAAAGATAAGGCAGCACAGGATGGATTGTTGTATTTTATAAGTTCAGATAACAGGTGGTTGTGTTTTTGTGGATTATATACATACGCACTTTTTTCAGGGGAGAAAAAACCGGACCCTGCGGTTACTGAGGTGCTCAAGATGCTTGTGAATGATCCCAGTCCTCAGATCTCCCTGGCGGCCCGAGATATTCTTGAAAATCAGGCTCAGACCGACATCAAAAAGAGTCTCGCTTTTGAATATCTGGAGAGGGTACTGCTTTTTAAAAAGTGTTCCCTTTTTAAAAATGTGGGTGCTGAAAAGCTCCTGGAACTGGCTGAAATTGCTCAGGAAGCGGCTTATGAAAAAGGTTCTGTTATTTCAGCTCAGGGGCAGGTTTCAGATCATCTCTATCTTGTTAAAAAAGGAAGTATACGAGTCGTTAAAAGCAACGGACCTGTAGAGAAGGTTCTTTCAACTGTAAGGGAGGCAGAGACTTACGGTGAGCTAGGACTCTTTACTCAGACAACCCGTTCTGCCAGTGCTGTAGCGAACGAAGATTGCGAGCTATATATAATTAAACGGGGGCCGTTTAAAAAACTGCTCCTGGAGATTCCAGATATCGCTTACAGTCTTCTTGAGGTGCTCAGTGAACGGCTGAGAAAAAGCGGGGAGGAGATGGTGGAAATCAGGAGCGCGCTCAAGGATTTCTGAGATGCCGGATATTGCTGTACATGTGATTTTAACATATAATTAAGAGTCTGATTAATTTTGAATAAACTCATTTTTTGAAGGGGGGCTCCAGTTATGAGGTTCCGATCTGCTTTGAATGTAATAGCCTGTTTTTCTGCTTTAGCTTTTGTGATCGGGTGTTCGCAAAAGACAGAAAAAAAAGAGATCAGTGTACTTCTTCGAATGATGCCGTCTCAGGAAAGATTCTTCAGAGAACAGATAATTCCTGAATTCGAGAAGCAGAATAACTGTAAAGTATCCATCACCACATTCACAAATGAATGGGATATTGAAAGGATCCTGAAGCTTGAGGAATCCAAGAAGGATCGCCAGCGTTCCATTACCCTGGTAAAGACCCCGTTTGAGATGGCGCGTGTTCTGGTAACAAAGGGATATATGAAGGATCTTTACTCTGTTACCGATTCCGCAAAGGTTCTTCAGGATCTTGCTGAGTACCATCAGCTGGCATCGGGTCTGGGATATTTCAATGGCAAGCCTTACTATATTCCCCGTAAACTTGAAACAAGAATTCTTTTCTACCGCAAATCCAAAGTAGCGGATGCGATTTCGAAATTTGAATCACACCGCAAGAGGATAAATGCGGAGCTTAAGAAACAGAACGGGTTTGGACTTCCTGCCCAGTACGTTCTGGAGAGTGATCCGGGTCAGTGGGACTTCTATGATCTCTATGTCGCAGGTTCAATCTGGGCAAATGAGGAATACAATGGTGTAAAGATGGGCAGAATGGCGCATCGTGGGGCACGGTATGCCGGTACCGCGCTTGACCTTGTTGACAAGTCTTTACAGCTTGGAGCATCACGGGAGGATATTCTTCGATTAACTTCAGATAAGAATGTTGAAACATATCTGTGGGAAAATATCTTTGTAAAGAACGGCTTGTATAATCCAGGTATGTGGCAGGATCCCTGGAAAGGCGCAAATATTTACACGGCTATAAAGGATGGAAAAGTATTCCTGGCATCGATGCAGCAGATTGATGTGTTTTTGATTCATGGCTGGAAAGATGATCCATCGATGCCCAGTTATCTGCCGGATGAGGGGGATATGGGTCTTTCTGTGGTTCCAAAAGCTGTCGCTTTTGAGCTTGATGAAGCAGGGAAGCCGGTTTATGAAGGCAGCAGGGCGATTTCTACCGGTGGCTGGTGGTGGGGAATTCCCAAAACCAGTCCGCATGCAGAACTGGGATATGCTCTGGCAAGATTCATAACCAGCAGGGAGAATCAGGCAAAGGAGTGCTCGCGTTTTGGAATGGTTCCTGTAAGAAAGGATATCATCAATAATCTTCCTCAGGTTTTTGATCAGGGTTGGGTAGGTGAAATTTTCCAGACTTCAATCAAGCAGATCGGAATAAATGAGCTTACAACTGTTCCGCTTGTTAAAAGTTATGCTGAAATGAGCCAGAATCTCATCGATGCCTGGTACAGTCTCTGTATCGAGTATAAGGAGACCGACGGGGAACAGATGAATTTCTCGACAATGAAGATGAGGCTGGCAAGCGATTTTCTTGAAAAGCAGAAACAGCTTCTGGGAGAAGATTATCCGGAATGAGGGAATGAGTTTTCCTGCAAAGAGTCTTCTCGAATTTGTAAAAAAAGCGTGGCCGTTATTTCCGGCCGCGCTTTACCTTATAGGTTTTTTGATAGTAGTTTTTGTTTACCTGCTGGGCTTGAGTCTTTCAGATCCCGCCAGCGGGATAGCGTTTCCTTCATTCAAACCGTTTCTGACCCTCTTTGCTGACAAACAGTTTCAGAGTGCACTGATCAACTCCTTGCTTTTCACCATTGCCGGAACACCGTTTGAGCTTCTTATCGGCTTTCTGTTGTCATTAATGCTGTACCAGAGTTTTATGATGAGAGGTATAGTGCGCAGCATTTTCCTTATCCCTCTGGCTGTGCCGGCTCTGGTTACGGCAATGCTGCTTTATATCCTGTTTGATTTTCCGGGTGGCCACATAAACCATCTGCTTTCAGGAAATTACTGGTCATTGCCTGCAATAATCAGTGAGCCTGTAAACTGGA
>CAYLVN010000130.1:0-3823 GCA_964387115.1 uncultured Fibrobacter sp. | reverse complement strand
GGATCGCAGTTCTTCGCGATGGGAATCTCTTTACTTGGAAAAGTATGGAGAGATATGCCCATTTCGATGCTGATACTTTTAAGCGGACTCAACAGTATAGATCCGGAACTGTTTGATGCAGCCAAGACTATGGGGGCATCATTATGGAAAAGAATCTTTTCGATCATCATACCACTGATTATTCCATCTATATCTATAGTGGTACTGCTGCGTTCTGTTGAGATGTGGAAAGAGTTTATCTTTCCTTTTGTGCTTGCAGGCAGATATGATCTTCTGGGCACATTGATAGACTTTTTCTATAATGAAATTGGAAATTCCAACAAAGCTGCTGCTGTTGCTATTGTGATGGTGGTGTGTATTGCATTGACAACGATGATTTTGATGAAAATTATGGATATGCTGCAGAAATTACTGCTGAGGCGAGCATAGAATGGCCAAAGTGAGAAGACAGGCACCGATGACACCGGGAAAGAAGGTGATCTGGGGGACTGGAATAGTGCTTGGTCTTTTTATAGTGATGGGCCCGGTGTATTTGCTTGTAAAGTACTCGATCAGCGACATTCAAAGTATTAACACCGGAGGGGACCCGATACCCTGGTGGCCATTTGATCCAACCCTGCAGATTTTTCTCTATTTATTCAAAGACTGGCAATTTTACCATGTTCTGCTCAACAGTGTTATTGTTGCATTTTCTACAGTCATATTATCCATGGCTCTTGGTATACCCGCTGCTTATGTTCTTGGCAGGTACAGAGTGCCGGGGAGAAAGGCTCTTCTCCTTGGAATAATCTCTGTGCGCCTGTTCCCTGATATTGCTTCTGTGATACCGGTTGTGGAGTTTTTTATCCGCATTGGAGCTCATCAGACATACTGGGGGGTAGTGCTGGCGCATACTCTGTTAGCCTTACCCTATGTGATTTTTATAGGGATCGGTGCTTTCGAATCTATTCCTGCTGATCTGGAACAGCAAGCCTGGGTCATGGGTGCAGGTTCATTTCAGACTTTCTATAAAATTCTGCTTCCATTGGCTGTTCCCGGGCTTGCTGCAGCTGCGATCTATACTTTTTTACTCTCATGGGATGAGTTTATCTTTGCATATTTTCTCATGCTTGGAAAGCAGGAAATTTTCACACTGACATTATACCTCAATGGAATAAAATATGCAGAGCCTCAGAACCTTCTGGCTGCAATTTCTGTCTGTTTGAGTGTGCCGGTTGTAATTTTCAGTCTTATGGTTCAGAAGTATATGATAGCTGGTGTTTCTACCGGTTCTGTAAAGTAGAGGAAACAGATGGCTGATGTGATCTTACAGTCTATAGTGAAGAAGTTCGGAAACAGTACAATTATTGACAATCTCAGTATGAGCATTAATGATGGTGAGTTTGTCACACTACTGGGACCATCGGGCTGTGGCAAAACGACTCTTCTGCGGATGATTGCAGGACTTGAGACAATTGACAGCGGTGACCTTATGATAGCGGGGAAGAGATACAACTCGCTTCCTGCCCAGAAACGTCGTATAGCGATGGTGTTTCAAAGCTATGCACTGTTTCCGCATATGACTGTGCAGAAAAATATCCTTTTCGGTCTGCAGATAAACGGTGCTTCCAGGCCAAAAATGCAGCAGAAGCTTAAATGGGCTGTTGGTTTTCTTCATCTCAATGGGCTGGAGGATCGGTTTCCGCGAGAGATCTCAGGCGGTCAGCGCCAGAGGGTTGCACTTGCAAGAGCGCTGGTTCTGGATCCTGATGTGCTGCTTCTCGATGAGCCGTTGAGCAATCTTGACGCAGCGTTAAGGGAGACCGCTGTTGAGGAGCTTAAGCGCATCCACAGACATGTGGGGAAAACCATCATCTATGTCACCCACAATCAGGTAGAGGCCATGAGCATGAGTGAGAGGATAGCACTCATCAATAACGGTCGCATTGTTCAGTATGATTCCCCGACAATTCTCTATGACTCCCCTTCAAATATTTTTGCGGCTGAGTTTATCGGCAGTCCACCCATCAACATCTATGACGGGGAGATTCAGGCGGAAGGAGATGTCACGGGAATAGTAACTGATATTGGATTCCTGAGAATTGACAAGGAGAGGGCTTCCAGATTGAGGGACTTTGGCGGAAGGAAGGTACGGATAGGTATCCGTCCCCAGTGCATCTGTTTTTCCGGGCACAAAGACAGCAGAAGGTCCACAGATACTGAGATTGATGTTTCTGTTGAATTGGTGGAGAACCTTGGAGATAAGTATCTTATAATAGGAAGGAACATAAGCGGGGCGGTTGTTCGGTTTCTGATAGCCCGTGATGAGGAGATCATTCCTGAGAGAAAAATGAAAGTTTTCGTTGACGGTCGAAGAATCCATATCTTTGATACATCAACATTGTTGAACATTTTGAGTTAGAATGTTAGGATATGAACTGGATCAAAATTAGTGCGTTATCTCTGTTGATTCTTGTAGTTCCGCTGTCTGGAATCAGCTGCAGCGGAGAGAGTGATGAGGCGGCAAAGAAAAAGCTTGAGGTAATACTTGAAGATGACCTGAAGGTCATTCTTGAAGGAATTCCTGATACGGCTCTTATAGAGAAGCCTTATTACAATCTGTTTTCTTATAAGCAATACGAAAAAGGAAACTACTCCAAGAAAGCTGAGGCTGACTTTTTTTTCATGAAGAGTGTGCATGTAAAGATAGTCAGAAAATACCGGTATCACAGATCGAAGCGGATGTGGGAACGATACTATAATGAGTATGGGTTCATTTCTGAAAATGCTGATTCTGCGGGGAATAAATAACCTTGCAGTTGTTCTCTGCTTTATTTTCTTCTTAGATTTTTCTGCTTCTGCAGCACCACCGCTTCCAGAAGACCTTCACAAATGGGCTCTGTTATCCCTGGATAATGTTTACAATGAAGAACTAAAAGATGCGGAAGAGGTTGCACGCAGAATAATCAGAAAATACCCCGATCACCCGGCCGGTTATTTCATTCAGGCTGTTGTGACTGACGCCTGGATGATAAAATTCCAATCAAATAAGAAGGAAAATGAGCTTTACCGATACTGTGATCTGGCAATTGAGAAAGGAGAAAAGCTGCTCGACAAAGAACCTGGTAATGAATGGGCAAAGTTCTTTATCGGGGGAGCAGACGGATATAAAGGCACATATGAAGCCAGGTATGAGCGTTGGATCACTGCCTTCAGGTTTGGATGGAAAGGTGTTTCTGTGCTGCTGGAACTCCAGGATTCAAAAAGTGATATAATTGACATTAACTACGGCGTGGGTAGTTATGATTACTGGCGCAGTGCACTGATGAAAACCCTGTGGTGGATGCCGGGAATAGAAGACAAACGGGAGAGTGGAATTCAGAAACTTTATAAAGCCCGTCAGAGGGGAGTTTACACAAAAAACTTCGCTTCATCTGCGCTTGTTGATATTCTGTTAAATGAGAAACGTTATGAAGAAGCCCTGAAGATTGCCGATGAGATGCTTGAGAGATATGGCAGTTCTACAGTTTTTCAGTGGGGAAGAGCCCGGTCGCTTTTTGGGTTAAAGAGGTATGATGAAGCATCCAAAAGTATTCAGGTTATTTTAAGTAGAGTAGAAGCAGATCCGCAGGATAACCATTATAATGCTGCTTTGTGCCATTTGTGGCTGGCAAAGATCGCGCTTGAAACAGGACAATTTGATCAAGTCATTGCAGAGTGCAACAGAATCGGGCATTATGTTTTTGATGATGAGATAAAGAAAAGACTGGATAAGCCGTTCTCTGAAGCCAGAGATCTTAGAAAACGGGCTCTTTCTGCACAGCAGACAGAGGAATAAAAGCAG
>CAYLVN010000129.1:0-8596 GCA_964387115.1 uncultured Fibrobacter sp. | reverse complement strand
TCCAATTATAAATGAACTCTCTTTGAAGGCGTGCTCTGAAGCTCCCCAGAGATGACTTAATGACTAAAATCCAAAGTTATTATTTCATCTCTGGGGTGAGTTTCTGACTTAATTCTTAAGAGTAGCTCCAAACATCTTCCGCTACGGCCGGCTGCGAATTCTACTGCGCTTCATTGCACTCAATCGACGAATCACAACGGATTCGCCTCTTTCGTGTGCCTGACACAGCAAATTCTCGCTCCGCCTCGCTTGAAAAAACTGAATATTTAGAGGTGTCCTTAATATCATTAAGTCATCTCAGGGGTAATACTCAAGAGAAACATCTCCGAAGGTGAACTTGAAGCTTAACCAATTAAATTTAAAAATCATCTCAGGGGTGAACATCCCTTTGGTGCTGAATCCTGGCAAGAAACACTCACGAAAACAACATGAAATAAACTATCTTCTGAATCTCCGAAACAACCGCAGAAGAAACACTGCCTGATTTCCACCATCTCCTGATCATACTATCGGTCCAATTATACCGCTCAAGAGGCACTGGAAGAAAAACAAAATTAACATTTGGAATGCGCTCCTGACGGCTGAGCATCATCTTTATTCTACGCATATGGTAAGGACCGGAAACAAGCCCTACATAAAGCTCCTTATCACAGGATCTCAACTGATCCATCAGAGCATTGACTTCAGAGTATGTATTTTTACAACTGTCAATAACAAGTACTTTTGACATATCATAGTTGCTTTTTCGCAGAAGTCTTGAGTGACCGTCTTTGTAATCACTTAATATCCAACGGGCATCATCAAACCTGCTCATCAGCTCCTTTGAATAGGAAACCCTTACGTTCTCACCTGCAAATGTAAAAACCACATCAAGACGCGATGGAACAGCATCGGAGATAATCAGCCACCTTCCGACATTGCGAAAAGAAAATACAAGCAGTGCCGATACCAGGATCAGTAAAATTATAATAAGCAAACTGAATATCTGTTTATGTTTTTTCATTTTCACTAAGGTTATACACAAACAAGTGGAACCTGGGAACAAAACAAATATGTGCCACCCAAATTTCAAATGCACTGGTACTTCTAGACTACGAATTGAGGAAAGCTTTTATTTGGCTCCGTAGATTTCTCTGTACTGTGTGATTTTTTTCACAAGCTCATCATTCAGTACGATCCTGTTGTCCACGCTTCTGTTATGCAGGTGTGTAACTATTTCTTCAAGTGTTACAATTGCAAGGGTTTTCATCCCGAACTCATCTCTTAACTCACTCAGGGCACTCGCTTCACCTGATCCTCTTTCCATTCTGTCAACAGAAACGATAAGACCACAGATCTTCACATCAGCCACAGACTTAAGCATCGGGACACTCTCACGTATCGATGTCCCGGCTGTGGTTACATCCTCTACTATTACTACCTTCTGGCCATCACGAAGCTTATGCCCGACTAAATTACCGCCTTCCCCGTGATCTTTTGCCTCTTTACGATTAAAGCAAAATGCGACATCTTTGCCATATTTTGAAGAAAGAGCCATTGAGGTGGCCACCACAAGGGGAATTCCCTTGTATGCGGGCCCGAAAAGAACATCAAAATCTTCAGGCATACTGTTCATCAGACTCTCAGCGTAATACTCGCCCAGTTTTAGAAGCTGGTATCCTGTATTGTAATTTCCAGTGTTTATAAAAAACGGGGTCTTGCGTCCGCTCTTGGTTGTAAAGTCTCCAAAAGAAAGCACATTGCTCCTGACCATGAACTCTATAAATTCCTCTTTATACTTTTGCAAAAAAGCACCCCCGTGAAATCAGATTGAAATCTTTAATCCATCAAAGGAAAATTCCATAAATGAATCGAATTCTTTTGAATCAAGCTCATAATGTATATCATGGCACATGTGAATAAAATAGCAGCGACGGGGAGAAATTCGTCGCGCCAGTTCCATACTCTGGGGCAGAATCAAATGAGTAGAATGCTCTCTCTGCCTTCTGAGACAGTTAAGAATCAGCACCTCAGCGCCCTCTATCTTTCGCAGGTTCTCATCATCAATTGTTCTCATATCAGGAATATATGCCAGAGGTCCGATTCTGTAACCATAACATCCTTTTAATGTGCCGTGCCCGACTTTCACGGGGATAACCGTTTCTCCAAAAAGTTCAAAAGAATCCTCAACGGTAATGGTCTCTATATGAGGAATGCCGCCTCCGATATATGTATTTGAATCAAACACATAAGAATACGACTTCCTGATCATCCCGACAGTTTCTTCTGAACCGTACAATGTAAGAGGTTTATCTTTTGTATAAGAACGGATATCCGGGAGTCCTGTCACATGGTCTGCATGGCCATGTGTGATAAGGACCGAATCGATTTTCGTTATGTTTTCCCGTAATGCCTGCTGCCTGAAATCAGCTGAGACATCTATGAGAATGGAGTGTTGATTCCATTTAACCATTATTGAGGAACGGGTCCGCAGGTGCCTGGGATCAGTAGCGGAGAGTTTACATACCCCCTGTGGACAGGTGCTGTATCCGTTAATCATACAGTCAATTGTAGGAACCCCATGTGAGGTTCCGGTACCAAGAAAAGTAATTTTCATGTTCATTCCCGTTAACAGTGAGTATAAAAATAATACTCAGGAAAAGTCAGGGGGACCAAAGCTGAAAAGTAAAATCTCGTTTCCATGATCATTGACATCACACATCATTCTCCCTATATTTAAAAACATGCAAGTCAGAAACCTCATCGTCGCATTCATAACACTTTTATTGACTCAAATTTTTATTTCAGGATGCGCTCTGGAACGGAGGACCACATATCCGGCTCCAAGGATAAAGGTAATTTCGCCTCCTCCCCCACCACTTGAAGAAATCACTCTTAAATATAGCTCAGGACAGAAAATCTCGGGATGGTTCAGTGAGACAACTCCAAGTAATGATTCGACACCGGTGTTGCTTTATCTGCATGGGAACGGGGAAAATCTTCAGACCATGCTCAGTGCGAAGCTCTTTGGAGAACTGGCCGGGTTAAGAATACATTTCCTTGCCATCGATTATCCCGGATACGGGAACAGTACCGGCATTCCTTCAGAAAAATCTCTTGTCGAAGCTGCGGATAGTGCATTCAACTGGATCAGCAGAAATTTTCAGCTAAACCCGAAGTTTCTGTGCGGATGGTCAATGGGGGCTGCTGTCGCGGCTCAAACTGCACTGAAACACCAGGCACTCATAGACGGGGTAATACTTATCAATGGATGGACCGTGCTCGATTCGGTTATCGCAAACAGGTATCCTAAATGGATGGTCGACAAGCTCTTAAGTGATCATTTCAACACTCTTTCCATAATTCCTTCAATTGAGGTACCTGCATTGATAATGAGTGGTGAGTTTGACCGCATTGTCCCCTCTAACCATGGGAAAACTCTTGCAGCCAGCAGCCCACAGCTTAAAAAGTGGGTTCTTGTTAAGGGATGCGGTCATAATGATGTCCTGCTTAACCGCCGGGTCTGGCAGGAGATTCAGGTGTTTTTGGAAAATCCGGAAATTGACTGGACCAAAAGAGAATAGATTCGGGTTAAAGGGATTCCGGTCGCTATCCTGCAGACTTTTTCAGGAATTTAGAGAAAAGAGGAAATAAGCTTCACAGCCTGTTCTGTTGAGTCGCAATCCTGGAATGTGATTCCTTTTAGTGTTGATGATTGAGGACAATAGGTCTTTATCTCTTCAGTGCTGAAAAAACCGACAGCCGAGCTATTGACTGTTCCGGCAAGGGCATAAAGTATTGTATTTCCGGTAATTATGACCTTTGATCTGCTTACAAGTGCAGCGGTCCGTGATGCCGGTAAACTATTAATAACAGGGTGTGTCTGCTGAGACAGCCAATCGAGTTCTGATTTAGTCGGGTCGCTCTGTACATAAAGGTAAACAGTCCCCTTTTTTAGCCCTTTTATCCCTTCAAGCAGTGAACTGGTCCATATTAAACCAAATTTGCGTATTAAAAAGAGTGCATCGATCCCTATCAGTTTATCAACTGTTGTAAACTTAAATTCATTAAATAGTTGTTGAAGCTCATCAACTGTCTTCTTTGCAATACTCCAGCGGATCTCAACAGGTTTCGCCCCGAATAATTTCGCCATCATGAAGTTTTGTTCACGAAGGTAAGAGTTTGTTTTGTCAGGGATTACATGGATGTTAATAAACGGGTACCTTCCTGCCCCCTGGTACCCTGCACGCACCGGGGCACCTGATGCTTCAGCAAGGTAGAGAAATGCCGGATCTGGTGATCTGTTCAGTAGGATGCAGAGATCTGTCTGTCCTCTGATCTCTTTTATCTTTGAACGAAAGGAAGACGATATCGACAGCCGTTCCTTATTGTCGAACTCTATTACATTCAAACCAGGGATCATTTTAATAAATGTGGAAACGGATTGCTCACAGAATACATTAATTGAAGAGTTTTTAAAAAGTATCGAAAGGGCGATAACATTATGCAGCTGGTAGATAACTTCAAGCTCTTCACAAGGAAGTATGATAATAACTTCTTTAATGGACTTGTTATTAACTGGAAAGGTGAAAGACTGGTTTTTTGCAGGTCTTAAAAGAAAAGAAAGGAAAGTCTGGGAGCCTGACGGGCCCATCATCTTGAGCAGCATTCCCCTGAGGGATTTTGAACCCTTTGATTTTTTTTCCATGGTATTATACAATTGTTATTAACTACTTGGTTAGAATATACAAAAATACCGGGCTATCCACTCTAACTCAATGGCCTGATATGGAATTCTCTGTTTAGAAGTGATCTAAAAATTAAGAGGTGATAGAAAATCACCGGGCCAAAAGGAGCCAAATAATGTTAAATAAGTTTGCTGTTTTCCTTGAATGGATTCTCTTTGGCTCTCTTCTGGCCGTTACTGTTTCAGGGGTCGGTGATGGGCTGGTGGCTTCATTCCCATTGTCCTTTGAGATTATCGGGGGAATTATTTGTGTAGTGGCAATATTTTTTGCCTTATCCAGACTGAGAAATCCAGACTGGATTCTTCCGCTTACTGCCGCTTTCGGTTTATCGGTCATGGCACTTGCTGCCAGGCATTTCTCCTCCATTCAAGGGTCTGCTGCCATGGCTGCTCCCTTGCTTTATTTCTTTGTAATTGCCGCTTCCGGACTACTTGGAAAAAGATTTACCTGGGTACTGTCTTTTTTCTGTCTGGCGGCAGGAGAGATTGTTCATTCAGGCCTTAATTCTGATAATGGGCTTGATGCGATAATTTCTGGTGCTGCCGTTTTTCCCTTCCTGAGTTCAGCGGCGTATCTCCTGATTACTGGAATGTTTACATCTCTGGTCGCGGCTGCATACCCGCTTACAGAAATTAAAAAAGAATCGACATCTCCCGATGATTCTTCGGAAAAAGATCCCCAGCTGACCGTAATTTCCTCTTCTGTACCCGATCTGGATCCCACTAAAACACAAAAGTTTACTATAGAGAGAGTTTCTAAATCTACACTGAATGCAGAAAACGATGTGCAGGATCTGCTAAACAGTGTAGTCTATTTCATGAGCCGGAATTTCAAGGCTTACTCTGCGCTTGCATTTGTTTACAATACCAAAGAGAAGATATTTGTCCTGAATTCTTATCAGTCAAAAAGCGCGTATATTGCCAAAGGTGTTTCCATTCCACTGGGAAAAGGTGTTGTGGGGAGAATCGGTTCGGAACAACGCTCTTTTATGAGCGGGAACTTCTCAAATTACAACTCAGAAACATTGTATTATACAGACATGGAGGAAGTGAACTCCATACTGGCCGTGCCGGTGATTTCTGAACAGCACGAACTTATGGGTGTACTTCTGATTGACAGTAAGGACAAGTTTGCCTTTAAGGACCAGGATAAGGAGATCCTTAAACGCTTCTCGACTCTTGCCGCAGCCCTCATTTCCAATGCCCGTATGAGAATCTATCAGGAACGGATAGCCCAGACTTTTAAAATATTTTACCAGACCAGCCATCATTTTACTACTGCATTAAAAGAGAGTGATGTTTTCGATGTGCTGTTCCAGATGATCCCGATGGTTGCTCCGTGCACTCGTCAAATGGCCATAATCTACAATGAAGAGAAGAGGTGCGCGGTAGTCACGAAGATTCAAGGGGAGGGAAACGATGTTACAGAAGGAATGGAGTTCAAACTTAACTCAGGAATTTATTCCTATGCCCTTCAAAAGCGTAAAATTGTCAATATTAATGATTTCGGGCAGTATGAATCCAAATATTACCGTTTTATGCCGGAGGAGATCCGTAATCCTCAACTGAGGTCTTTGATAATATTCCCGATCACCGATGATGAATCCCGGTGCAGAGGACTCTTCAGCGTTGAAAGCAATTTGCCTGACCAGTACCATGGCGAAATAGAACAGGTAATGGCTACTATCGTTGAAAACGCATCGGTTGCCCTTACACGTGCACTCCTTTATCAGCAGATGGAAAGACTGGCAACAACCGATGGTCTTACCGAACTTAATAATCACCGTCATTTCCAGGAAATTCTGGCATCAGAGGTTGAACGCTCAAGAAGATACAAACGACCTTTGTCACTGCTTCTCCTGGATATCGATCACTTTAAATCATTTAATGATACTTATGGACATCCGGTGGGCGATCTTGTTCTCAAAGAAATTTCCGCCTGTATACGCAAATCTATTCGAATAAATGATGTCCCGGCAAGATATGGCGGCGAAGAGTTTACGGTTATTATCCCCGAGACTGCTGAGGAGGGCGCGCTTATCACCGCAGAACGCATCCGGAGCACAATCGAAAGTCATGTGATAAGATCTCTTGATAAAGAATTGAAAGTGACTGTAAGTATCGGTTGTGCAACACATCCCTCACTGGCCGGATCACAACAGGAACTCATAGATAACGCTGACAAAGCGCTTTACTATTCAAAGGAGCATGGAAGAAACCAGGTGAGCCTTTTTAATCAGGGTATGAAAGGTAAGGAAAAAAAGTAAAAAGTCACAAGTCACAGGTCACAAGTGATACCAGAGTAGTTTTGCAGCCTTGAAGAATCATTGAGAAATTAATCTGCTCACCTTTACCGCCGGTTCTCCACGAATAATCATATCATATGCTTTTTCATGCCGGCAGGCAAGAGTTGTCAGGCTGAAATTATTTACAACATAATCACGGCCTGCCTGCCCCATCCGGATTCTCTTCTGCTTATTTAAAAGTAATTCTTCGATCCTGTCACTCAATCTTCTCTTATCTCCCCTCTTAACCAGAATGCCGGTCTTTTCGGTGATTATCGACTGTTTGAGACCTCCGCTATCGTATGCAACAGGAGGAATTCCCATCGATTGAGCCTCTACCACAACCCTTCCAAAACCCTCATGATATGTCGGAAGCACAACGAGTGTGCTTGATTTATAATGCTGGCGAAGACCTTCGGGATCAAGTACTCCTGTAAAGAGGACATTTTCCCTCAGGTTATTTGATCTGATAAAGGTATAAAGCTCCTTTTCAAAATCTGTTGAGTCAAGCCGACCGGCAAAAACAAGAAAACAGGGGAGATTCTTCAATTTCAGTCTCAGGGCAACGTAAAGAAGATCCATATGGCCCTTATCTGGTGTGATGCGGGCTGGAAGCAATAGCACAGGGTATTGGGAAATTGCTCTGGGTGCAACTTTGCAAGGGTCAAAAAAGTCGGTGTCAATTCCATTAGATATGTAAATAAACCTGCGACGCAGATACCGGGGAACATTTGTGGCAGTTACTCCTGCCGCATACCGGGTTTTTGCAAGCTGCTGACGAATAGGGATGTAGTTATACCAGATATTATCAAAGTGATTTATCACAAGTATAGGAATGCGATTCTCGTTTGCTGCATGCATCAACTCTGAGCTGTCTCTTCCCCCTGGAAAGTGATTTATTACCAGATCGACAGAATAATCTTTCAGAATGCGCCTGATAAAGGTGTCAAACCCAAACGCCTCACGAAACCCTTTCATGAAAAGCGGTTTCCCTGTTATATACTTTACATACTGAATAACATATTTAATAATGGAGGCTGAACGCATCAACGCACTTACAAGAAGACTGGACCTGTGGCGGTAAAGTTTTTCTTTTAAGGGATTTTTAATATCTGTAAAAGATCTGTCTACCAGAAGCGGTATTTTAACCAGTGTACCTTTTCCCAATGCTGTCTCAGTCACAACAGCCGTGGTTTCATCAGGAAGGTAAAGGTAAAGTATTCTCACTGCATTTCTTGAAAGAAGAATCCGGTTAAGGTTGTCAATATGAGCCTCTACACCTGCTCCTCCGCTTAAGGCGTGGGAAAAACGCAGTATGGTTTTATTATCCAGTGTACCAGCTGAAGAGATTTTCTGAAGGATTTCCGGTTCTGGTTGCATATATTCCCCTCTTTAGTCTCAAAAACTAAATGGCGAAAATCGGGCCAAAACAGGGAAAGAGATGAATATGAATAAAGATTTTTTGGAAGAGGGTGTCCCCAATACAAGTAAAAGCAAGAATTTAAGATAAAGAGTTTTTGGAAGAGGGTGTCCCCTCTTTCGCTCCAGCCTGTCGAAGACGCCAGTCTTGCGCTATCACCCCTTG
>CAYLVN010000128.1:0-8618 GCA_964387115.1 uncultured Fibrobacter sp. | reverse complement strand
AAACAAACCGCTGGAATTTCAAATTAAGTGCATATTCCCGCATTGGAATTGACATGTCTACGGGAACAGTCTTTATGACTTGGATATGTTTCCCTGAATTCCTGGTCATTGCAACCAGATCTCCATCATAAAACATCTTATTACAGAAGTTTATAATATCCGGAGCGCATCGGTAGTGTTCCCTCAATAAGGTGGTTGGTGCTTCTGTTACGGCACCCTTTACAGATTTAAGGATTGAATTGGATTCGTACCGATATGGTTCCGGGACATCATATTTCCTCGATAATTCTTCTGATTTTGGAAAGAGCCTTTCCTCATCAATCTGCTGAAGCTGCCGTGAATCTCCAACCACAACCAGGTTCTTCGCGCAATTCATGGCGAGAACACTGCTTAGTAAATCTCCCTGTGGTGCTTCGTCGATAATCAAGTATTCAAAGATAAATCCTTTAGGTGCATTATTGAGTAAGGATTGTGAAGTACTTAAAACAACCGGAAATCTAATTAAGAAGTTTGTAAAATCCCTCTTATATGATTCCTTACTGAATTCCTTTATGTCGCGGTTCTGGTAATGGTTCCTGATATAGTTTACCAGAAACAGTCGATATAATGATTTGAGTTCTTTATAAACCTGCTCTTTGTTCTGTTTTTCAAGAAACTCCTTATTGGATTCAATTTTCTTTGTAAGTTCATTAATTTTAGTCTGGTAATAGAGGCTCTCCACATTGCATAAAAGGGCATCAATTTTCTTTGATGTAATATTTACCCTGAACTTTATTCCCAGTATCCATCTTTCAAAAAACCACAATTTCTTTGGCACTGAAAGACGAGCGATTAACGCCATATAATCGTTTGAGGATAACTTCTGATTTACATTGATGACATCACTGTAAAGATTATCGTAGTGCCTTTTCTCAATCTGTATACTGGTGAGTTGAGATTCAAGTATAGATGTCTCAACTTCTACATCTTGAATCTTCTTCATTTGGATACTTAATTCATTTAGTTTTAAATTATCAATTAAACTGATTGGTTTTTCTTTCTGCTCAAGGAAACTCGATAGCTCACCATTCCGGTCAGATTCGAAGAACTGCTCTACATTGTTCTTTCTACCCAGGGCAGCGGCAATAAATGAGAGTTTCTCTTCACTCAGCTTTTCAAAGACATTTTCAATGGCTGTATTATTGTTTGAAACAATAGCACAATTCTTCCCACGATAAATGATATTAGCAATCAGATTAAGAATCGTTTGAGTCTTTCCAGTGCCGGGAGGACCTTCAATAATGGATATCCTGTTTTTTAGTGCTGTATCAATAGCATAGGATTGGCTTTGGTTAAAATCGAATGGAAGAAGAACTAATCCCTCACCATTAATCTGTTTGCACTCTCCCTTTAAAAAATCAGAAAGTACTGAATTATTTGCCAGGGCAGTACGTTTGAAATTTTGTGATAAGAAATGCAACGGTTCTTCATCTATAGATATCGTACCAGCAAAATCAGCGAGTTCGGAATAGTAAGCGAAAATGTCTCTATATTTGTTGCTTTTAAACTCGACATTTCGGGATAAAATAGTCCATTCACCAACATATATCCGGTAATATCCTCTTTCAAACTGAACAACTCTGGAGGCGTTTACGATTTTCCCATCAACATAGACATCTTTTCCCTCAGTGCAGATATCCCTGACTCTTCCCAGAAATTGAACATTTGAGTTTTTATAGAAGAACTTTTGACCTGCACCTTTAAAATAGATAGTATATCCGGTAAATTTTCTGTAGTAATACGCTTCGAACATAGCCGAAATAGACATGGTTCTGTCATCCCAGTCGTGTTTTTCACTATTGAAAAGCAGAACCGCAATGTTCTCTTTGTCTATTTGAACCTTTTGACCCATTATTTACAAGTTCCACTTTAGTTTACAAGGGTAGTTTTATTTCCCGGGACCGGTTAAGAAGAATACTCTCACCTATGTAATTCAACTGAATCGACTAAAAAACTTTGTGTCCTGGCCGGAGGAAAGATTAATCGTTTCCCTGTCAATACATTAGATATACATTTCCAGAAATCTTAAGTCAAGATCGCAAATCAATCAGGGGTTTCCAAACAGATGGGAAATAGTTCATAGTTAAAAGGTTCATTATTGACTAAGTGCAATCTTTGAACATTGAACATTTTAACAATGTATATGAGACAAACATAAAAGCATTGTTCTTTAAATCTGTACATTTTATCGTCTTCAGTGATTATCTCAGTTTTGATTTTTCCCAAGCCCTGCATCTTAAGTCCATCGGGGCCGCTGAATAGATAAAAAGCGCTAACTCTTCCACATATTCTCCAAAGTCACTGATATCTTCCTTATCAGCATTCTCCTTTAAGATCACGATAATTTGGTCGATTTTCTCTATTATTTATCTATTCCTTACATATTTAATGACAGTAAGTTCTGAGGGACTATTTAAGCTGGTTAATTTAAACTGCTACAGTCAAAGATGACAGATAATACCAATTTGTCCATTATGCGGTAATTGGCTTTGTTATCCCGGAAAAATATTTCATAAAAGACATGGAAGAAAAAAGTGCTGCTTTATTGAGAATCTGATACGTAGAAAGTCTTGCCCATGACGGTCTTCCGGCATGGATAATGTTCGTCACGGCCCCTACCAGATTCTTATGTTTTTATCCCGAATTTTCTACCGGGTAGTGTCTGGTTTTGTAAACCCAGAGAGTACTCCATAATTTCTGAATCCATATACAAGGTTTCATCTGGGTATTTCAATAAATCCTTTTCTATCCATGAGGGTCTTTAATTTTATAAAGCATTTCCGCTCCATGCATTAATCTCATCATCGGTAAAATGAAGCACTAAGGCATCCATACATAAAAAGCAATTATAACTCTTTGATTGAGAAGCAGTTAGCCTAATTGATGCTATTAAAAAGAATAAAAGTTTTCCTCTTAAATGTGCAGCCTGATGGAAAATTCAGGATAATTTCCTTGCGTGACATTTGCGGGGACTTTTGTGTCATAAAATGGCACTATTTGGGGTATTTTGTCACTTCGTGCCTGATCGGGAATATTTACATTCTATAAATTAAAAAGGCCGTAAACCCTTGTTTTTATTGAGTTTACGGCTTCTTATTTTTAATCGGAGTGAGAGGATTTGAACCTCCGACTCCTTGGTCCCGAACCAAGTGCGCTACCAGGCTGCGCTACACTCCGAAATATTTCATTAGAGTACTGTTTTTAAAGAATTTTGCCTGTCAAGTCTATTGAAAATACCTTATCAGCGGCCCGGGAGCAAGCGGTTTTGAAGACCTACCTGCTGAGATGCTCAACTTTCAACCGGCCCAGAATTCTTGCCAGTTGCACCGCACCCTCACCGGTATCATCGATTATCAGTGGAATTCTCTCCCCAGGTGCAGGAAAAACCCCAAAGGCGGGATCAGCAAATACCCACTCTCCGGTATGGGCCATCACCCATGCATGGTAATAATAACCCTTTCTGGATTCCACATAAACAAGACCTAAAACCACCCTTGCAGGTACACCCGCAGCACGCAACAGGGCCGCAAGAAGAACCGCGTGCTCCCCGCAGTCTCCAAAACCGGCATTGAGCGTCTCAAGGGCACTTGAAAAAGTAGCCGTGTTCTTCTTGGTCAGTTTCCTGAAAACATAATCATTGATTGTTTTAACAAGTTCACAGCTGCTATTTGACTTCTCCTTCAGAGATGAAGAAAGGCTCTTTATGCTTTTATTGGCAATCTGCATCGTAGGAGTAGGCATTGTAAATCTTTTCAGTGAATCAGGGAACTGGCCGGGTTTCACTTCTTTATTTACGCAGGTCCCCGGAGTCTCCTTCAATATGAGATACCTTCCGTCCCTTGTGTACAGAGACATAGCGGAGGTGTCAAGAGGCATCGAATCGGCATGAAGAGCTATTTTTTCATTGGACCTGATTTTTTCTTTCTTTATACTCAAAGCCTCAAACAGATCCGCATTCCGGTATTTAACTTCTGAACCGCCCTTTATCCTTGTCACAAACGGATATGCTTCCCTCAGAACCGTTTTTCCGTTTTTGTCAAGTTCCCATCTCTCCTCGCGATCGTAAAGACTGCACCAGTTGGTAAAAATCCACCTGTTGTTATTCTGCTCTGAAGGCACCTCACGGCAGACTGTTTTTGTAAGGAAATGCTGTCCCGAAACCAGCTCAAAAGTGCTGTCTACCCACATATCTCCCGGTTTTATTGAGGAATTCGATATCCCTTTATAAATCTCACTTGTGGAACTGATACTCTCATGCACTTCATCGATCTTTCGGCGATTCTCGACACCTCCGGCATTCACCACCAGCACCCATCCGCCCTGATCCCTGCTCAGGGACCACAAATTTTTCCCGGCAGGACTCGTTATTTCCTGAAATGCCTCAACGAGTTTTCCCTCAGAACTAAATCGTCTTCTCTCGCTGATAGTATTTGCCGCAAGAGTATTTCCGTTCTGGTCAACCATTTCAGTCACGAGTTCCGATCGAAGCTCAGCAGCATCTTTAGTTATACTTAGATAGCTGCGAAGAGTTCCTGCTGACTGGCCGTTTAAAAGCAGATCCATCGTATCGGCAATATTTACGGGGCTAAGCCCGGCA
This sequence comes from uncultured Fibrobacter sp., assembly GCA_964387115.1. Classification (GTDB taxonomy): domain Bacteria; phylum Fibrobacterota; class Chitinivibrionia; order Chitinivibrionales; family Chitinispirillaceae; genus JAAYIG01. The sequence continues at coordinate 3,982 of CAYLVN010000128.1, read as the reverse complement.
GCATCGGGAGCGCATAGATTCAGGAGAATCGAGAAGATTAAGAGGCGGACTTTCATTGCAGCTCTCAAAGTGCTTCCCCGGCACTCTGCGATGCAGCGTATTCCGGAAATCCGGTTCCGGTAATATGCAAAAAAGCATCATAGAACATCTGAGTGTCTCTAAATCCGCAAAGTGAGGCCAGTTCAACAGCGGGTACGCCCGGATCTTTATTCAGGAGAATCCTGGCATGGTTGATCCTGACCTGCGCAATAAACTCTTCGATTGTCATTCCGAGTTCCTTCTGAAACAGCGCTTCAAGGAAAGCCTCACCTGTCACCAGCTCTTCGCAGAGCTTTTTTACGGAATAATCGGGCATCGCAAAGTGTGACTCAATATTTCTGCAGGCCCTCTGAACCTCTTTATCCATTACAGAGAGCCGCGTCGTTGTCAAAAAACGGCTCTTTTCGGCTTTCTGCATGTAAAAATTGATAGTGATGAAAATGATCACCAGAGAAACGATCAGGAAAACGATTTTAAACGCCTGCTCTTTTATCCATCTAAGCACACCAGCCCCTGGAATTGCTTTTTTTAACAGTTCAGTAGTGCCGGCCAGATTTTTGCCAAAGTCTTTGATTCTGACTGTGAGTTTTTTAATACCTGAAACCATCTCAGGATCAGAGCTTCCGGTTTCCACAATAGAAACAGAAGCTGGAGCAGAAAAGCTGTCTGAATCCGCAGCCAAAGAAATTCCGGGCAGAAAAATCAGAAAAAAAAGCAGAGAGATCACCGACCTGTCAATCAACTTCCTGTGCACCGTTTCATCTGTTCCTGAAGCATGGCAGTGTAGTTGGATCCCAGAACATCGATTTTCGCACGCAGCCTGGTGATAAATCTCTCTACTTCATCAAGAGATTTAAGCTTCATGTCCTGCCAGAGGTGCTTCAGCGTTTTCTCATTAAGGATCTCATTTGTAGAGATCTCAAAATGCAGCCGTTTGTTTTCACTGATCCTCTTGTAGGCATCCTGAATCATCTGGAGCATCTCACAGTAGACTGCGTGCTCAAAGCTGTTCCTGAGCACTTTATGATTTACAAACAGCTGTTCACAGAAAAATTTACTGCTGAAAATGTAATGGCGTTCATTTTTATAGACTTTTGTATCGTAGTAATATTCGCCGATGATTTTTCCGCGTGTGGTCTTTACAACAGATTTGGGGAAAGGCGATATCTCGATTTCCCTGGTAGACGGATCTGAAACTGCAACTGCGGCCTCACAGCTGTCACTTCGGGTCTCTTCAAGCACCTCACGAACCACTTCAGGTTCCCTCTGCGGCAGATCCGCTCTCTTTTCCTCTGCCTTGACATCTTCTGTCTCAGATTTTTCTGTCCTGACCTCTTCAACTGCTTTTTCCTGAGAAACCGCTTCAGACATTACCTCTTTTGGAGGCTCTTTAGAGGCTTTCTGCTCATTTTGACTTGAAAAAACAATCTCGTAGAGACCGTTAATGATTGCGTTTTCGTTTGTATCGATCTCCTGCTTAAGCCGCTGCTCGACACTCAGCAGTTCCTGCTCTTTACTCTTTAAAGTTTCTATCCTGACAGTCAGCTCATTGAGTTCCTTTGTGCCCTCAGAGATCTTCTTTTTAACCTCTGCTATTTCTTCGTCCTTCCTGCGTTTCTCCTCCAGAAGATTTTTTGAATCTTTGCTGATTTTCTTCAGATTTTCCTCTTTATTTCTGAGAATATCTATTTTTTCCTGGTAGAAGTTAATCAGCTGATCAAGATTGCGGTTTGATCCCGTCAGGATATTTTTCCTGAGATTCCACAGCTGCTCAAGAGCGATCTTGGCGTTTTCTTTCTCGCCCTGAAGAAGTTTTTCAGTGATTTCACACATGCTTCCGCTGACATTTTTCTCTTTAGCATCCAGAAGAATCGAATAAAACCGGTTTGAATCAACGGTACTGTTTTCGACCCCGAAAATTGTCTCCGGTAAACGATCTATTCTGCGCATCAATTTATCCTCCCTGCGGGCTTTTTCTCTATATCTATATAATTGATTAATTAGGCTTTGTCAAGACAATCCTGAAAGACAGTCTTCAGATGCGTTAATGATTCAAAAATACCCCTGAGCTCAGCATGGTCTTCTATCTCCTCAAGACCGGTAAAACCATTCTCCAGCGCTCTTATAAGATGTTTCTCCGCATCTGCCCTGCTGCCGCTCTCGGCTTCGATTCTGGCAAGAATAAACCAGCCGTCAAAACATTCAGGATTATCTTTAATATACTTCTCAACAAGCTCCTTTACCTTCTCTGTTTCTTTGGCACCAAGCATCGCGCGCCAGAGAACCCCCTGCGATGCCTCATCCTGATTCTCAACTCTTTTGACAAAGTTGATTGCCGAATTATATGCCCCATTTTCAAGGGAAAACCGTGCCAGACCCTTAAGTATCTGGTCCGAGGGTTTGGAGAGACCGGATAACCGCTTGTAGATAGCCAGAACTTTTCCCTGATTGACACCCTTGCGCCGATAAATCAGCAGCCTCTGTATATCCAGAAGATCTCCGCCTTTCCCCAGCCGATCCGCCTGGAGAAGAAGTGCCTCCGCCCTTGAGAACTGATGAAGCTCGTAGAGAATTTCGATACTGCTTGCCAGAACCTCATCGCTGAAACGTGGAAGTACCGCAAGTGTCGAACGGGTAAAAGTGTTCAAATCACCTTTAACAAGTGAAAGATGCCTGATTCCGGTCCAACCCATTATGTTATTAGGGGCAAGACGGACGGCTTTAAGGTAATGACGCTTGGCTTCATCATACTTTCCCTGCCTGATGTAAAGAGAACCGAGGTTCACATGAATGCCTGAATCCAGCTTATTATTCTCTGCTCCCTTTAAATAACACTGCTCAGCATTGTCGAGTTCTCCAAGCTTTTCGCACGCAAAACCCAGGTTTTTAAGTGCTGAAGGGAACTCGGGATTGTACCTCAAGGCCCTTTCAAATGCCGCTTTTGCCCCGGCATAATCTTTCTGCGCGCTTAAAGTATTCCCGAGGTTAAACCAGGCATCTGGAAAATCGGGCTTTTTATCCAGAACTTTCTCAAAACAGGATCTGGCTTTCTCAAATTTACTTTCATTGAAATAAAAGTTACCAATATTCAGAAGTGCCCCGGGGTGATCTGGATCAATCTTGAGCACTCTGTCAAAACACCGTTTTGCCTCCTCAGTTTTTCCCTGCTGATGCAGAACTATTCCGAGATTGTTCCATCCCTCTATCCTTTCAGGAGCCAGTGTGGTAAGAAGTCTGAAGTTTCCTGCTGCGCCTTCAATTTCATCATTCCTGAAAAAGAAATTTCCGTATTCCAGAAGCAGATCGAAATCCTGCGGATTACGGCCCAGCGCTTCCCGGAGAAGATCCCCGGCCTGGCTGAGCCTTCCATGCTCAAGGTAGTAATGCACCAGGTTCAAAGCTTTCTTTACGTTACCGGAATCAGACTCATAAGCGGAACGGAGCCTGACAAGCGTAGTATCAATCTTTTTATCCATATACCCAAGTTAGTGAACTGTTTTTAGCAGGGTTAAAATCACCCGGAGCTTTAGTTTTGTCATTTAAGCGAATCAAAATCACCTTTAAGAATCTGCAGCGCTTTGGGCGCATAGCCACTCCGGATCACCTCCTTTATATAATTCATCTGTGGAATCTGCTTATCCTCAGACCAGTTTCTGTTTACTACCACATCATCCCACAAATCAAGGTAGAGTGCCGCCACCTCCCCGAAATGAGGGTTACCGGGTATGACAGTGTGACCGTTGTTCATCAACTGTTTGAAAGAAACGTTATAAATTTCAGAGACCCATCCGCCACCGAAAAGCATCGACATGTCACTCAAGACATCTTTGCGCACAGGGATCATGCCGAACCGGTTACACTCCTGAATCTGTGTGGTATTGCTGGTTATATGGATAGCGACCTTAAAAGATGTTAGTTCAGGCGCTGAAGGCAATATCGTTTC
>CAYLVN010000127.1:0-8621 GCA_964387115.1 uncultured Fibrobacter sp. | reverse complement strand
GGCAGTCAAGGAATTGAAAACTGCAGGCTTTACGGTTTATACCCACAGCCTTTTCCCCTGTAATGATGGGGGAATAGCGCTGGGGCAGATAGCTGTTGCGGCCGGGAGAAGAAGGAAATAATGTGTCTTGGAATTCCAGGTAAGGTAGTGTGGATAGATGGCCAGCGGGCCGGTGTGGATTTTGGAGATGTTGTCTGTGAAGCGGGCACGCATCTTGTCGAAGAGCTTAAGACCGGGGACTTTGTCCTCGTGCATTCTGGATATATTCTGGAGAAGATGGATCTTGCTGAAGCAGAACAGACTCTGGCGCTTTTCAAGCAGCTCTCGGAAAGCTCAGGCGGGCAATGAACCTTCGGGAAGATTTCAGGAATCAGCGTGACTGCAAGGCACTTGCAGAGCGGATCTGTTTTGAATCCATAACCCCTGTTTCAATCATGGAAGTATGCGGCGGGCATACGATGGCTCTTCAGCGGTACGGTATCGCATCACTGCTGCCGGAAACTGTAAGCCTGATTTCAGGCCCCGGATGTCCGGTCTGTGTTTCTGATATCCGTTTTATTGACCATGCTGTTGCTCTTGCGAGGGAACCGGGTGTAGTGATCGCAACTTACGGCGATCTGATGCGTGTGCCGGGTTCAACTTCGTCTCTTGAAAAAGAGAAGGCTGATGGCGCAGCAGTAAAGGTGGTCTGGTCTGCTCTTGAAGCTCTTACGTTTGCATCAGCAAACCCGGATCGCAAAGTGGTGTTTCTGGGCATTGGATTTGAAACGACATCTCCGGGGACTGCAATAGCAGTAATAGAGGCTGCAAAATCGTCTGCCAGCAACTTTTTTGTGCTCAGTTCCCATAAAGTAATGCCACCTGCGATGACTGCTTTGATTGATGAGGGTGTCAGAATTGACGCTTACCTTTGCCCGGGTCATGTCAGCGTTGTCACCGGAAGTGGTATTTACGAGCCTATCGCAGGTAAATACCATAAACCCTGTGTTGTCTCAGGATTCGAGCCGGCAGACATACTTCAGTCGATCTGGATGATAATAAAGCAGGTTGAGAGCAGGGTTGCCCTGGTGGAAATCCAATATAGCCGGGCTGTCCGCCCGGAGGGCAATTTGAGAGCACAGAAAGTAATAGAAGAGGTATTTGTGTCTTCAGATGATTACTGGCGCGGACTTGGAAATTTACCCAAAAGCGGTTTGAAGCTTGCAGAGAAGTACAGCCGCTTTGATGCAGCAGAGATGATCCCGGTTAAAATAGAAGAGACCAGGGAGAGTGCGGGATGTATCTGCGGTGATGTTCTTAAAGGAATCAAAAAGCCAAATCAATGTAAACTTTTCCGGACCGCCTGTACCCCGAATCATCCTGTGGGCGCCTGTATGGTTTCCTCAGAAGGTACCTGTTCGGCCTATTTTCAATATGGTGACAATGGAAAATAAGAAAGTTCTTCTCAACCACGGCAGCGGCGGACGATTGACGCATCAGTTAATCGATTCGATTTTCGGTTCACGATTCTCCAACCCTGTACTTGACCAGCGTACAGATTCAGCTGTAATCGATGTAGGCGGGCAGAAAGTTGCATTTACGACTGATTCTTTTGTCGTCAATCCTGTCTTTTTCCCCGGTGGTGATATCGGTAAACTGGCTGTATGCGGCACAGTTAACGATCTGGCGGTAAGCGGTGCAACTCCTCAGGCACTCAGTGTGTCGTTTATCATTGAAGAGGGGTTCTCTTTTGCTGAACTGGAGAAAATTGCAGAGTCTATGGCACTCACTGCAAAAGAGGCCGGAGTGTCAATTGTGACCGGTGATACAAAAGTGGTCAACAGAGGCATGGCTGACAAGGTCTTTATTAATACTTCAGGAATAGGGCCGATCCGTCAGGAGAGGGCGGCAATAGGGCCTGGTGAAAAAGTCGAAGAGGGTGATGTGGTCATTGTAAACGGGTTTATCGGTGATCACGGGATGGCAATTCTGGCAGCCAGGGAGGAGTTGCCTTTCAGTGCTGATGTAAAGAGTGACTGTGCTCCGCTGAACCGTCTTATTGCCGATATTCTCGATACGACAGATCAGGTCACGTTTATGCGGGATGCCACCAGGGGTGGGCTTGGAACGGTGATCTGTGAGCTGGCTGAGAGCCGCAAGCTCGGGATTTTAATTGAAGAAAAGGCTCTGCCTGTACGTAATGCAGTGAAGAGTATGAGTGATATGTTTGGTTTTGATCCTCTCTTTATCGCCAACGAGGGCAAAGTGGTGTTGACTGTGAGGGAAAAAGACTCGGAGAGGGTTCTTGCGGTCATGAAAAAAAATCCACTGGGCACCGATGCCGCAGTGATAGGGCGGGTAACGGGTGATAAAGGAATCGTTGAAATGAAAACAATGATCGGGGGCAGAAGAATCATCAGCATGCCTGCAGGTGACCAGCTTCCCCGGATCTGTTGAAAGGCAGGAATCTGGACTGAAACAGTATTACAGCAGGATCTTCTCTTTTCTGTCTTCTGTCTTCTGTCCTCTGATACATGCACGAACTCAGTATAGTTGAAAACCTCCTTGGCATCATAAAGAGTGTTGCTGAGGAAAACAAAATGTCGCGGGTCACAAGGGTGCATCTGAAAATCGGAAATCTCCGTCAGATTGTTCCCGAGATGTTCCAATTTGCATTTGATACCGCTAAAAAAGGCACCATAGCCGAATCTGCATCATTAGGCATGACTTTCGTTCCGGCCAAAGCAGTCTGTCGTACATGCGGCAGGGAGTTTATCGTTGATGATAACTTTTTTATCTGTGAAGGCTGCTCTGGAATAGATGTCGATGTAATCGAAGGAAAAGAACTTTTAATAGATACAATGGAAGGAGAGTGACTTTGGAAATCAAAGTGATTAAAAACATACTGGATGCCTGTGAGGGACAGGCTCAGCAGATAAGGGATCATCTGAGGGAAAAGCATGTCCTGATGATTAACCTTATCGGTTCTCCGGGTTCCGGAAAAACAACGCTGCTCGAAAAGACACTGGCCGCTTTGAAGGGACGTTTCTCGATGGGCGTTATCGAAGGTGATGTGGCGACCGATAAAGATGCTGTCAGGCTGCAGAGATTCGATATCCCTATCGCTTTGATCAATACTGATGGAGCATGTCATCTTGAACCGATTACCATTCGAAAGGCTCTTGATGAGTTTGATCTTGATAGAACAGATATCATTTTTGTTGAAAACGTTGGAAATCTTGTCTGTCCGGCGGAATTTGATATTGGAGAGAACTGCAAGATCGCTATCTCCTCTGTAACAGAAGGACACGATAAACCGGAGAAATATCCGCTTCTTTTCAATGAATGCAGACTTGTTGTGCTCAATAAAATCGATCTGGTTCAGTTTACGGATTTTGATAAGGATTACTACATCTCCAGCGTCAAAAAGCTTAACGGGCGTGTTCCTGTTCTTGAGGTATCATGCCGTGCGGAGCAGGGTCTTGAGGGCTGGATAGAGTGGCTTGCCGACTCTGTTTCTGAAGTTAAAAAAGGCTGATTATAACAGCTTTGCCGCGTTGAACAGGGGTGTCACCGTGCTTATTGATCGGCTGGCACCCTTATCTGCAACTCTCCTCGTAAAAACGACATCTTTTATACCCTGATTGTTAATTTCTGCAAGGGTTCCAACACTGTAGGCATAGTTCTTGCTTACCTCTTTAGGTTCTTATTGAAATAGTTACTATTACAGTTCAACTGCCCGTTTTTCCGCCATAAAGAGCCTCTTGTCGGGTTCTTTTCCCGGGCGGCTTCAATACAGCAACGAAACTGAATAGTTACAGAGCTTTACAAGCATACTTTCAGAAACTGCACTCTCATTCAGGAGGATAAAAATGCAATTCAATTCACTCCAGCAGACTCTGGTTACAGAAGCTGAAATGCCTGCCGTTTCCGAGTATGACAATTATTTCTCAAAATCGGAAAAGAAAATGGAAATGGAGCCTATTTCTCAAAACATCCTGAGAGATGTTTGCTGGAATACAGGAACCCGTTTCCCGTCATCCCTGAGCCAGGAGGGGATGGTGCTTCTGGCAGTTAATCCGCATCTGGGGTTTATACAGTGGCATATCAATGATCTGACGGTTGCCGATCTGAATGAAAAGGAGAGAGATTCGTTTAGCCGCGGATGCAGGCTGGTGCTGAGGGTTTATGATGTCAGCAATGTTGAATTCAACGGGTTCAATGCAATAAGCCAGTTTGATATTGATATCAACAACCTTACGGGAAATTACTATCTCAACATTAACCGTTCTGAGTGTAATCTTCTTGCAGAGGTGGGTTTCCGCTTTTCAGACAATCGTTTTAGAGCCTGTGTGCGTTCAAACTACATGTATTTTGACCGCCCACGCAGGTCCTCCAGGTTCAACTTCTCGGGTTTGTATGTGAGCCACGGGTTTACCAGAATCTTTGCTGTAGAGAATGCTGTCTGCGGATCGGTTTTTGACAGGATGAACCGGTCACTGGAATATACCGGAAACGCACCGCTTTCGGTTGCGGTGTTTCTTAATGAGGCTGCAGTGCTGGAAAACCAGAATGTCAGCGGGCCTATAGGCGGCTTTCTTGAAGCTGTGCTGGCGAAGTGTAAAATTATGAGGGCTGTGCCATATCTGCTAACACCAAGAAACAAGCAGACATATGATTGCGTGGCACAGTCCCTTGTCAACCGGGCGAAGAGCACATCGAAGTCGATGGTTGACAGGTTTACCCAGATCCACAGCAGGAAATCCTTCAACTGCATACAGTGTCATGACTGGTACTCTGCACCCGCTGCAATCGAAGCAGCGACTTACAACGGGCTCCCGATCACCGGTGTTCTTCATTCTATTGAGCTTGAGCGTGCAAACTTTGACCTTAAAACCCAGATTTCACATCAGATAGAATCATGGGAGAGCAAGCTGATTTCAACGGCCGAAAATATTCTTGTTCCAAGGGAGAGTACAAGACAGACAATAATTCAGCATTATAAAAAAGATCCCGAACGTGTGGTGGTTGTCGCAGACAAGCTTGCCCAAACTCCGGATACAAGCCGTGAGAGAGAGTTCATCTGCAGTAAATACAACCTCAATAACAAGGAACCGCTTTATCTCTTTGCTGGTGAAATGGCTCATCATACCGGAGTTGATCTTCTTGTAAATGTGCTTCCAGGGATCTGCCGTGAGTTTCATCAGGGTCAGTTTGTTTTTGCTGGTGAAGGATACCTGAAAGGGGAGATGGAGGGACGTGTGTGGCATTCAGGAATTGCTCACCGGTGTCGATTTATTGGTGATGTTCCCTCTGAAATCTTCAGTAAACTGCTCGATGTTTGTGATTCGGTAATTATTCCTGCCCGCAACAGACAGGATGGTAGGCTTGCAGAGATGGCACTCAAGGCTGGAAAGCCTGTAATTACCACTCATCAGGCTGGTCTCCACGATAAAGTACGCCATGGGATAAACGGATTACTGTTTTACGATAACCCGGGTTCAGTAGCCTGGGGTGTAAAGGAGATGATGTCGAGGCCAATTCCTGTTCTGCCGCGTTCAGTTGATGACCCTGAGATGCTGAATACAGCCGAGTGCATAGCGGCCATGTACATAACCTACTGGGCCTGTGCGGTAGCGATCAGAAGGGGGGTTTACTTTGGTTAAGGGGCATCTGGCCATAATTCTTCATGCTCATCTTCCATATGTCAGACATCCTGAATACGATTCATTTCTCGAAGAGAGATGGTTTTTTGAAGTGATGACCGAGACCTATATACCTCTTGTAAAAGTCCTGAGCAGGCTTGTACAGGATAGGGTTCCCTTTGAGATCACTATTTCACTTTCGCCGACTCTTATCTGCATGATGGAGGATCCTATTCTGATTCAGCGTTACAGGTCTCATCTTGAGAAGCTCATAGAGCTGGCTGCAAAGGAGAAGGATCGTACCAGTTACAGCGGACATCTGCAGTGGCTCGCCTCAAATTATCACCAGTCATTTAAAGAAACGCTGGAGGTATTTGAGAGCTGGGACGGGCATCTGATCCGTGCATTTTCCTGGTTGCATGAACAGAAACCGGTTCAGCTTATAACTACATCAGCCACCCATGCGGTCCTGCCGCTGCTGGCATCTGAGCCAAGAGCGATAAGGTCACAGGTAAGTGAGGGGGTGAAAGCTTTTGAGAAGGCGCTGGGCATAAAGCCCCAGGGGTTCTGGCTTCCTGAGTGTGCCTATATTCCTGGAATTGAGGAGTATCTCCGGGAACAGGATATCCGCTATTTTTTTCTTGAGTCGCACGGAATCGATCATGCGAGCGTTCTTCCGCTTCATGGTGTCTATGCTCCTCTCTATACGCCATCGGGGGTCGCGGTACTTGCCCGTGATCAGGGGTGTACCGAGGAGGTGTGGTCAGCGAACAAGGGGTTTCCAGGAGACCCCAATTATCGCGAGTTTTATCGTGATATCGGACATGAAGTCGATTTTGAATATATCAGACCCTACATGGCTGGTAACATCAGAGTTGACACTGGCATAAAATACTGGCGCATTACCGGAAGGGGATATCATCATAAGGAATATTATGATCCCTTCAGGGCCAGGGAGAAGGCTGCAGAACATGCCGCAGTCTTTATGCAGAGGCGCGTTGATCAGATTTCTCATATCGCCTCAAATATGGGAAGTACCGTGCCGCTTGTAGTGGCCACGTTTGATGCTGAACTTTTCGGCCACTGGTGGTTTGAGGGTCCGCAGTTTCTGGACTTTCTTATCAGAAAGACAGCATATGATCAGTGTACGTTTTCTCTGATATCACCGCTTTCTTATCTTAATCTTCACCCGGTTCATCAATATGGAGTGCCGGGTATTTCAAGTTGGGGAAGCAAAGGTTATTTTGATGTATGGTGCAACGGAAAAACCGACTGGGTTCTTACTCAGGTCTATGAATGCATCCGCAGAATGATAAAGCTGGCAGCATCTCAGAAACCCGGTCCAGAACGTCCTCTTGTTAAACGTGCCCTCAATCAGTGCGTAAGGGAACTTCTGCTTGCCCAGTGTTCAGACTGGCCTTTTATAATTACTAATGGAACCGCAGAACAGTATGCATCACGGCGGATTCGTGATCATGTAAGCAGGTTTCATTTTCTGGCCGACGGCATTGAAAATGATAGTCTTGATGAAAATGAATTGTCATCGCTTGAACTTTTAGATTGTATTTTTCCTGATGTAGATTATCAGGTTTTTGAAGGTTGAACACAGATATGAAAAAATATTTCATCTTAAAAAGGAGTTTCACATGCGAATAGCCTTGTTGTCGTGGGAGTCACTTCACTCAGTTTCACTGGGCGGAGTAGCAGTGCATGTCACTGAGCTCGCCGCGGCGCTTGAACGTAAAGGACACGATGTGCATGTTTTCACCAGAATGCGATGGAACGGTGACTGGCATTATGATAGAATCCATGGCGTACATTATCACCGCGTCCCATATTCCGGAGCACACGATATCGTTGATGATGTAAATAACATGTGCAGATCCTTTGTGGATGCTGTCTTTCATCAGGAAAGCTATCAGGGTGCAGGGTTTGATATTGTACATGCACACGACTGGATGGCTTCAAATGCGATGGTCTGGATCAAACAGGGACGTGGTCGCAAAGGAATAATAACCATCCATTCAACAGAATACGGAAGATGCGGAAATAATTTTTACGGCGGAAGATCTCAGAGGATCATGGACCACGAGCGTCATGCCACCTTTTGTGCCGATAAAGTTATCACAGTCTCCCAGCTCCTTAAAAATGAAATAAAGTGGATATACAATGTGCCTGACTGGAAAGCCTCGGTGATTGCAAACGGTATTTCATATCATTCGTTTGACGGTTGGATAGACCCGGGACAGGTTAAGGCCAGGTATAGTATCGGGCCGGTAGATCCCACTGTGCTTTTTGTAGGTAGAATCACATCCCAGAAGGGGCCGGACCTGTTGGTGAGTGCGATTCCCCATGTCCTGCGATTTTATCCCAATGCCAAGTTTGTCTTTACAGGTGAAGGCGATATGAAGGGACACATAGAGAATATGGCCCGAAGCATGGGTGTGGCTCATGCCTGCCGGTTCTATGGCGTTTTTCCGCGTGGCGAGCTGATCGATCTCTATCGTGCCTGTGACTGCGTGGCTGTGCCGAGCCGCAATGAGCCATTCGGGATTGTGGTTCTTGAGGCCTGGGCTGCAGGCAAGCCGGTTATCGCTACTCACAACGGGACCGAATTCGTCTGGCACAATGTCAACGGATTCAAGGTTTACCCCAATACAGAATCTATCGCCTGGGGTATTGGTTCCCTGTTTGCCAACTTCGAACATGCAAGATGGATGGGGAGCAAGGGACGTGAGGCGGTTGAGAACTCCTTTTCCTGGGACACTATAGCGGACCAGACCTTAGGCGTCTACTGCAGTTGACAATTACCTTCTGATATATGTACAGATGCGCCTCTGGCCGGGCGCATCTTCTTTTCTTCAGCAGATCTACGTACAACCTGACTTATGCGCCCGGTTCAGGGCGAACTGCACTTATCCCTTGTGCATAAAGGCTTTCAACAAATCTTGAAGCTACCACCAGTGCGGTGCACCTTCGATTTGTTCAAGCCTTTCT
>CAYLVN010000126.1:5792-8622 GCA_964387115.1 uncultured Fibrobacter sp. | reverse complement strand
GAAGGGTGCAGATGTTAATGCTGCGGATAAGAGTGGTTATACAGCAATCATGCGGGCATCCGAAGAGGGACACCAAACTATAGTAACCAGCCTGATCAAGGCTGGAGCGAATGTTAACTGCAAGGGAAATGTAAAGGGGACAACCCCCCTGATGCTGGCAGCTGAAAGAGGGCACATCAAAATACTGGGCACGCTCATTTCAAACGGGGCAAAAGTAAACGATATGGATCTCTATGAAGAGACAGCTCTTGCCAGAGCTTACCATTCCGAGCAGACTAAAGCGGCGGAATTTCTTGAATCTAAAGGTGGAAGGGGAAAACCTGAACGCAGCTCATACTCTAACACTGAAAAAGAATCCAAAGGTGTGACAAAAGCCAGTCTTCCTCAGTGGAGCGCAGCGGCTTTCGAGTCGGGTTATGATGATGAGGGGCCCACGGAAAGTTTTGATGAAGAATAAATAAAGTGGAGGGGCAGGCGGAACACCTGCCCTTGCATACTGCTTCCCGTCCCCGTTTTTCACATGGAATCGCCCGATATCTGCCTGGATTTGTACCAGTTAAGAATTGTCTCAGGTGTTCTGTTGGCATAGCAATAGGTGCAGAGGTGCGGACAGGTATTGTAGCGTCCGATATCTTTGCTTACGATACAATTGCAGAGCTCCCTCTGACCGGGATCTTTGAGCTTTTTGTTAATAACAGGAACACTGCCAAAAAGGTTTGATTCACCGGTCCCCAGGAATTCTGACATTTCCGGATCATCATCAAATAAACGGGCGATAAGTTCCGGATCGATACAGCTTCCATGCTTTATTTCGAACCTGCTTAGATCCTGTTTTTCAGCACATGAAAAGATGTCAATTCCCCAGTGTTGTTTTTTAACCTTGAGATAATCGTCGATAATCGAGATACTGTCCTTGTCAAAATCTTGTACGTTCACTCCGGCATTACGCAAGTTTCTATCCACTTTCGTGTAAAGGGCCAGGAAACTCAGTGTCAGCCGTTCGGTGAACCCGTGAATCTCATCACCTATTCTCCCGATTTTATTACACAGAATACTCGGTGAGATCTGATCTGAAAGGATAAGCGGATCAAAACGCCACATCACCCTGCTCTTCCCTACCCTCCCGGAAAGTTTTTTAAATGTGCGGATACGTTCTGAGAGAGGGGGAACAAATTTTTCATAAGATTCTTTTTCGTAGTCGTTAAGAGTCATTTGAATTAGACAGCGGATCCCCATTTTGTCCAATTCATCGAGAACAGGAAACAGAGGTGAAGGGTCTTTGGACCAGAAAACGATCAGACGTGTGTTGCAGAAAGAGATATAATCCGGTTTTCCGTTGAAGGGATTTATCCGGCATGCGTAGCCTCTTTTTAATCGTTCCAAAAGCCAGGAGGTATGAAATGCCGGTATATCTGTCGAGCGACTTGCCGATACAATCAGCGGAGCAGAGGCTTCTACCACTCCACTCTCTGTTTTTATTTTTGCTTTTTTCCAACCTTTGAAAGCCATATCTTCCTAAGCCGTTCAGCGTTCAACGTTCAGAGGTTCAGCGTTCGCCAAGAATGAACCTCTCGCCGTTCAGCGTTCAACGTTCAGAGGTTCAGCGTTCGCCAAGAATGAACCTCTCGCCGTTCAGCGTTCAGCGTTCAGATTCTGAACCTCTGAACCTCTGAACCTTTGAACCTTTGAACCCCTGAACCTTGTACTGACTTATATTTTAGTTAATGAAAAACAGAGTGCTTGTAATCAACCCCTGTGTTACAGATTTTAAACTTTATGATGAATGGATGCATCCTGCAGGCCTTTACTTTCTCCTTGATCTACTCAAACTTAATCAGGTAGAGACATATTATTTCGATTGTCTTGCCGAAAGTATTTCCGGGCTCAAAAAATTCGGTACCGGGGAATACGGGTATAAGGAACTGGAAAAGCCCTTACTTTACAGTAATATAAAAAGAAAATACAAAATCTATGGGATATCAGGAACAGATCTTGAGAAATGTCTGAGCAGATATCCGGTTCCGGACCTTGTGTTGACAGGCAGTTCGATGACCTATTGGGGTCCCGGAGTTGTTGAAACCATCAAAATCGTCCGCAGGTGTTTCCCTGATGTTCCTGTACTAATCGGCGGAATTGCCGCTCAGCTTATACCAGATTATTTCAAGTCAAAATTTACAAACTGTCATACTGCAGGTTCTCTGTTTTCAGAGGACACATTACAGCTGATAAAACAGTACATAAACGATTTCAGTTTCTGCAATGTGGAAAGTCCCTCGATGTCAGGCGGCCTCGGTTTTTTACCAAAAATGAGGCATGGTCCGGTGCTCCTTTCACTTGGATGTCCGATGAGCTGTTCTTATTGTGCCTCCAGAGTGTTGCAGCCACATTTCAGGCCGCGTCCGGTAAAGACAGTGCTTAAAGAGGTGCTTTATGTACACCAGAGATTTGGTGTTCAGGACTTTGCGTTTTACGATGACGCGTTGCTTTACAGATCTCGGGACGGTCTGATTCCATTTCTGGCAGAAGTGAAAAAAACCGGATTGGACCTGCGGTTTCATACTCCAAACGGTTTTCATTTGAGACTGCTCAACAGAGAGATCCTTGAAATAATGAAGGATTCGGGTTTTAGGACATTGAGGTTTGGATATGAAAGCGGTGACCCGAAACACTCTGATGAAACAGAAAGCAAAGCAGGAATAGAGATGCTTGCTGAAAAAATATCCCTTGCCAGAAAAGCAGGATTTACAAAAAAAGAAATGGGTGTTTACCTGATGGGTGGACTGAAGGGGCAATTGCCAGAGGATATGATGAAGGAAATGGAGCAGACAGG